>JACCZX010000108.1 GCA_013695705.1 Burkholderiaceae bacterium
AGGCGCAGTGTCACGATCATCTCTTCCAGCTCGGCATACGCGCGGTCGGTCAGGCTTTGCGCTGCCGCGACGGGTGCGATGGGCGCAACTTCCGCCGGGCTCGCGCGCTTCACGGGGCCCTTCCGTAGCAGTCCGATGAAAAACGTAGCGAGCAGGCCCGAGGTTGCGGCGAGGAGCGGAGGCGTGCGAATGCAGGTTGAGCACCGGAGCCGCAAGATCGGGACGCGCAGTGGTTTTTCATCGGGTTGCTATTGATGTTTGCGCTTCTCGACCATCGACACGAATTTGTCGTATTCCTTCTCGTCGACGCCGTAGCTGTGATCGTCGTCCGGAAATGTGCCCGCCTTCACCTCTGAGATGTATTGCGAGATACCCTTAATCGCAACTTCGGTCAGGTTCGAATACCGCTTGGTAAATTTCGGCTTGAAATCGGTGAACACGCCGAGCAGGTCGTAGCACAGCAGAATCTGCCCGTCGGTGCCCACGCCGGCGCCGATGCCGATCGTCGGGATTTGAAGCTGCTTAGAAATGACGGCGGCGATTTTCGCCGGCACCGCTTCGAATTCGAGCATGAAGCAGCCCGCGTCCTGGATTGCAAAGGCGTCCTCGAGGATTTTCATTGCGGTATCCGCCGTCTTGCCCTGGATCTTGAAGCCGCCGAACATGGCAACCGTGTGCGGCGTCATGCCGATGTGCGAGGCGGTCGGAATTCCCGCGTCGACCATCGCCCGCAAAATTGCAGCTTGTGACTTGCCGCCCTGTGGCTTCACTGCATCACACGCACCTTCCTGCATGAAGCGGGTCGCGTTGGTCAACGCGCGATCGATCGTGTTGTAGCTCTGATACGGCATGCAGCCGAGCACGAACGTGTTCGGCGCACCGCGGCGAACGGCCTGCGCGTGCAGCGCCATCATGTCCATCGTCGCCGGGATCGTGCTCGAGTGTCCGTGTGCAATCATCGCCAGGCTGTCGCCGAGCACCGCGACATCGACGCCCGCCATCTCGGCCCATCGTGCCGACGTGTAATCGGGCACCGACATGTAGACCATCTTCTCGCCGGAAGTTTTTGAATCCCGAATCTCCTGCAGAGTGCGCTTCTTGCGCGCGGGCAGCGGAGCAGCATCAGCCACGGTTCTTCCAATTGACACGATCAGTGATCGACAACTAATATATCAGTCAACAGCAAAGACAGCAATGCGAGGTTTCTATGGTGGCCGCACGGGAGATGACCGAACGTCAACGCAGGTTTCGCGAGCAGTACCGAGCGGCGATCAGCCGGTACTACAGTGGGCTCGCGCACATTGGAGTGATGTATGCCGCCGGCATCGGCGGGGTTTGGTATTGCGTCACCCAGTTGCAGGGCGCGACATGGGAATGGTTGATCGTCGTACCTGTGCTGATTGCGGGTAACTTCGTCGAATGGGGCATGCACAAGTACGTCATGCACCGCAAGATCGACGTCTTTGCGTTGCGCGCGATCTACGATCGACACACGCGGCAGCATCACCAGTATTTCACCGACAACGACGCCACGATTGACACCATCCGTGAATTTCGCATCGTTTTCTTCCCGTGGCGTGTGCTGATCGTGCTGGCCGTGTTCGGGGCGCTGTTCGGCTGGATCGCGAGTGTGCTGATCAATCCAAACGCCGGCTACATCGTGTTCATCGGCATGATTGGTCATTACATGGTCTACGAGACATTTCACTTCTGCTGCCACGTACGCGAAAACTGGTTCGTTCGCAATGCGCCGTTCGTCAACACGGTGCGGCGACACCACACGGCGCATCACAACATGGGAATCATGATGCACGTCAACATGAACCTCACGTTTCCGATTGCGGACTGGTTTCTAAATACCAGCGATTTGAAGCGCGGCCTGCTCGGCCACCTTTTTAACGGCTACAGCGACGCGCATGTCAAGCCGGAGCTCAAGCCAGTAATCGCGCGCTACCGCACGTCGGAGACGCAGGAAAAACGCGTCACGCTCGATGGCCCTGACCTTAGCGACGACGAGCTGCGCACGCTGGCGAGCGCGGGAAGTCATGTCTAGCAACACCTGCATAGCGTGAAAGTGCGAGAAAAGAGAAGGAAAAGCTAAAGAACTCCTCGGCTTTTACCGATCAGTGCGCGATCATTTCAGTTAAATTCCGAGGCTGCCGTCAAGCGCGGCTCAGTTAACCGAGAACGCAGTGCCGATCGAACCCACCAAGGAAGCAGCAAAAGCCTCAACTCCGGCACCTGCCGCCGGCGCTTCCAAACCGCGCGTTTTGATTTGCGACGATTCCCGCATCGTGCGCGCGTCGATTGCGCAGCATTTGCGTGATCGGTTCGAGCTGCGCGAGGTCATCGACGGCGAGGCAGCATGGCAGGCGATCCTGCTCGACTCCTCGATCCGCGTCGTGATCAGTGATCTGACGATGCCCAAGGTCGACGGTTTCGAATTACTCAATCGTGTGCGCAGCTCGAAGGTGCAGCGGATCCGCGAGCTGCCGATGGTCATCATCTCGGGCGAGGATGAGAGCGTCGAACGCGAGCGCGCGGCATCCCTGGGTGCGACTGATTTCATTCTTAAAGGCGTCGGCGCCGCGGAGCTGCTGGCGCGGATGGAAGTGCTGGTGCGGCTGTCCACCACACGCGAAATGCTGGCCGAAAGTCAGGCATCGCTCGAATCGTCACGCACGGTGGACGCGGACACCGAGTTGCTAAACCAGCCGTTTTTCGACAAGCAGGTTGAAAAACTGATTTCGTTTGCGCGTCGCAACCTGTCGGATGTGGCGCTGATTTGCATTCGCGTCGAGCTGTCGATGCCGCAAAACGAAACCTGGGAAGGTGAAACCGATCAGCGCATGAAACTGGTGGGCCGGGCGCTGGCGGCGTCGATCCGTCTCGAAGACTTGGGTACCCGCACCGATCGCATGGAATTTTGCGTTGCGACGCCCTCGAGCGGGCTGTCCGGTGTGTTGCGCTTTGCCGCACGCTTGCGCAAGGTGCTCGAAAACATCGAAGCCGCCGGACCCGGTGTCGAGGTCTGGACCTGCATCGGGCTTTCGACGCTGTCCGAGGAACTGCGGCGGAGCGCCGAAGAGCTGCGTACGCTGGCGCAAAAACGATCGGCCTCGGCGCAGCAGAATCGCTCGCGCCGCATTATCCTCGGCACGTCCGACGGTGCAGCGCCGGGCTCCATGGACCCGAAGCCCGAAGATGGTTCGATGGACATTAATCTCGCGTTGGCGCTGATTCGCGCCGGACGCGCTGCTGAAGTGGTGCCCCATCTGCCAAGATTGCTGGAGCAGGTGGCGCCGCTCCTGAAGCTGGTGCGACAACAAAAGGAGCTGCAGCAGCCGGCTGACGGAGGATTACATGACGACGTACAAGGAGTACCACGCAAGGTCGCTTCGTGACCCCACCGGCTTCTGGGCCGATCAGGCGCGCCTGATCGATTGGCATCAGCCGTTCTCGCAGGTACTTGATTACTCGACGCCGCCGTTCGCCAAATGGTTTGTCGGTGGCACCACCAACCTTGCCCACAACGCGATCGATCGTCATCTCGCGACCCGTGGCGACCAGCCGGCATTGATCTACGTCTCCACCGAGACCGGCGAGGAAAAGACCTACACATTTCGCCAGCTGTACCGCGAAGTCAATCGCGTCGCCGGCATGCTCAAGGGCCTCGGCGTCACGCGCGGCAACCGCGTCCTGATCTACATGCCGATGATTGCCGAGGCAACTTTCGCGATGCTCGCGTGCGCGCGCATCGGTGCGATTCACTCGGTGGTCTTTGGCGGGTTTGCAGCGGTGAGCCTGGCCACGCGAATCGACGATGCACAACCCACGGTCATCGTGTCGGCCGATGCCGGATCACGCGCCGGCAAGCCGGTGCCTTACAAGCTGTTGCTCGATGAAGCCATCGAGCTCGCGAAGTTTCCGCCGTCAAAGGTGCTCCTCGTTGATCGCAAACTGGCGGAGATGAAGCGCGTGCCCGGGCGTGATGTCGACTACGCGACATTGCGCGCGCAGCATATGAACGACGAAGTGCCGTGCGAGTGGCTCGAATCGAGTGAACCGAGCTACATTCTTTATACGTCGGGCACCACCGGGACACCGAAGGGCGTGCAGCGCGACACCGGCGGCTATGCCGTGGCACTGGCCGCGTCGATGCGCGACATATTCTGCTGCGAAGCCGGCGATACGTTTTTTTCCACCAGCGATATCGGCTGGGTCGTCGGCCATTCGTACATCGTCTACGCCCCACTGATCGTCGGCGCAACTACGGTGATGTATGAAGGCGTACCGGTGCGCCCCGACGGCGGCATCTGGTGGAGCATCGTCGAGAAGTACAAAGTCAACGTGATGTTTTCCTCACCGACTGCGATTCGCGTGTTGAAGAAGCATGACCCGGCTCTTCTAAGAAAATACGATCTTGCAAGCTTGCGATTGCTGTTTCTTGCCGGAGAGCCACTCGATGAGCCTACCGCGCGGTGGATTTCGGACGGCATCGGCAAGCCCGTGATTGACAATTACTGGCAAACAGAAACCGGCTGGCCGATTCTTGGGATATCGCGTGGTATTCAGGCGCTGCCGTCAAAGTTCGGATCGCCCGGTGTGCCCGCCGCCGGATACTCGGTCAAGATTTTCGACGAAGCAACCGGCGCAGAGTTAACCCAGCCGCATCGAAAAGGCGTGGTCGCGATCGAAGGTCCACTGCCGCCAGGCTGCATGACTACCGTGTGGGGCGACGATGACAGATACGTGCGCACGTACTGGACCAGCGTGCCGAGCAAACATGTTTATTCAACGTTCGACTGGGGGATCCGCGATGAAGACGGTTACTTCTTCATCCTGGGCCGCACCGACGACGTGATCAATGTCGCCGGCCACCGACTCGGCACACGCGAGATCGAGGAGTCACTGTCGTCGCACCCGAATGTCGCCGAAGTAGCTGTCGTGGGAGTTGCCGATGCGCTGAAGGGTCAGGTAGCAATGGCATTCGCAATTTTGAAGGACGCAACGAAGGCCGACACGCTCGAAAAGAAACTTGCGCACGAAGGCGAGATGATGAAGGTGGTCGACAGCCAGCTTGGCGCCGTGGCGCGACCGGCGCGCGTGCATTTCGTCAGCGTGCTGCCGAAGACGCGCTCCGGCAAGCTGCTCCGTCGTTCGATCCAGGCGCTCGCCGAGGGCCGCGAGCCGGGCGATCTGACGACGATCGAAGACCCGAGCGCGCTGCAGCAGATCAAGGATGCGATTCACGCGTGACGTTCAATTACGCACTGTCGAATTGGCTGTTGCCACCGACCTCGCTGATTGTATTGACCTTGCTCGGCGTGCTGCTGCTGAAGCGACGGCGCGCGCTCGGGGTGCTGCTGATCGTTGGCTGCCAGATGTTGCTGCTCGCGGCTGCGATGCCGGTTGTTGCCAATGCACTGGTACGCACACTCGAGCCGCCACCCGCCTCAATCGAGCAAATCAAACGTGCGCAGGCAATCGTCGTGCTTGGCGGCGGACGCAATCTGGGTTCGCCCGAATGGGGCGGCGAGACAGTGAACGACTACACGTTGCGGCGCGCCCGTTATGGTGCGCGGCTCGCGCGCGAGACCGGCTTACCCATGTACGTGAGCGGCGGCAAGCCCGCCGGAGGAGAGCTTGCCGAAGGCACGATAATGCGTGAACTGATCACGCGCGAATTCAACGAGCCGGTCAAATGGGTTGATGCTGTCTCCGAAACAACGCGAGAACAGGCAGTCATAGTGGCGCAAGATCTGAGGCCACAGCAGATCAGCCGCGTCGCGCTCGTCACCGACGCCGTGCATATGCCGCGCGCACAACGCGCGTTCGAGCTGGCCGGCCTGGCGGTCATTGCTGCGCCGACCGGATACAGCGCGCAACGGCCGTTCGCCCCGTATCAATTAATTCCCGGGCCGGTTGCGTTACTTCATTCGCACGTCGCACTGCGCGAGTGGGCGTCGCAGCTTCACCATCATGTTCTTACGCTGGTCGACTAGATGAAAACAAAACCGTGGCTGACGCTCGAAGACGCACAACGCATGGCGGCCGCGGCAGAAGCCGAGGCGCTGAGCCATCAGTGGACCGTCGTGATCGCGATTTGCGACGACGGCGGCCATTTGTTATTGCTGCACCGGCTCGACGGCGTCGCGCCGATCTCATCGACGATCGCGCCCGCGAAGGCGCGCGCCGCTGCGCTCGGCAAGCGCGAAACGAAGTTGTACGAGGACATGATCAATCAGGGACGAACGGCGTTCCTATCGGCGCCGCTCGACGGCATGCTCGAAGGTGGCGTGCCTATCATCGTCGACGGCCACGTTGTCGGCGCGATCGGCGTGTCGGGCGTCAAGTCGAGTGAAGACGCGCAGATCGCAAAGGCCGGGATCGCGGCGCTTTAGTCGTATGCAACCCGCCAATGACATGCAAGCGATACGGCGAGCGTACGCAGAGGAACTGCGCGCGGTTTCAGACCTTCGATCAGAGACCCTGGTAAAGGCATTTGCGAAGGTCTCGCGCGAGCATTTTCTCGGTCCAGGCCCCTGGCAGATCGTCGCTCCCGTTCAACCCGGACGACCTACGTATCGGACCACTGAGGATGCCGACCCGCGACATCTGTATCACGACGTTCTGGTCGCGATCGATCCTGGTCGGCAGTTGAACAATGGCGAGCCGAGCTTCCTTGCGTTGTGTTTCGATGCGCTCGAACTCAAAGCGAGGGATCGAGTCGTTCACATCTGTTGTGGCGTTGGCTATTACACGGCGATCCTTGCCGAGGTGGAAGGTACCAGCGGCCACGTCACCGGAATCGAGGTGGACGTGGAACTGGCGGGGCGTGCGCGAGCCGATCTCAATGACAAGCCGATCCGCGCGCCACGATCGCCGACTCGCCGTCACTGTGGCCGCCGAGCGCGCGTCGCAGGGATGGGCGCAGCAAGCTCGCAGGCGCCGCCGGTCAATCCTCGATCTCTGTGCGTTGCTTGTGCGTGCGCCGGTAGAGGCTCGGCGTGGTACCGAGGTGGCGTCGCATGGCGTTGCACAGGTGCTGCTGGGTGGCGAAGCCGCAATCGTGTGCCACGTCGACCAGATTGAGATTCGACGCCCGCAGCAACTGTGCTGCGCGATCGAGCCGAACGCGGAGCACGAATTGATGCGGTGGCTCGCGCGTGTGCTCGCTGAAGGCATGCGCGAAGCGATGGGGCGACAAGCCGGCTTCCCGGGCCAGGTCGGCGACGAAGACTCGCTCGGCCAAGTGCTCGGCGACGTAGTCGCGCAACCTCATCAGGATCTTGGGCGTCAGCGGGTTCGAGGTCGTGCGCAGGTCGCGCAATTTCCGCTCGAGCCGAACCAGAAGCAGCCGCGCCAGGCTGTCGGTGGCCTCGGCCGTCAGCGCTTCCACGCTGTCGAGCTCCGCCGCGAGTTGGTCGGCGAGGTGCCGTATGCCCGCGATCTGGGCGTTGAAGACGGGCTGTTCCTGGTCGAGGACAGCACCACCGTCGCCGGGGCAGTCGAGAGCATCCGGGTGGAAGTAGATGCTCAGGTGTCGGCTGGGCGAATCCTTGCGCCAGGCCATCGGCACACCGGCCGGCACGAGGAACATCGAGTAGCGCAGCGCTTCATAGCTGCGGCCTCGCTCGCCTTCGACGCCACCGCTGATTCGTGACCGCGTCAGGTTCAAAGAAAGACGTGTCACCGGCAGCGCCGGAACTTTCAGGTCGTACGCAGGCGATGCGTAGATCGCGGCGCGGACCGCGCTCTTGTCCCCCTGGCGCGCCAGCGCCTTGAGCTCCTTACCGCCGGCAAAGGCCAGCGCTTGCGCGTAGGCGTCGGCGGCGTTGCGCACGGGCCTGTGCGTTTCGAAGTCTGTCTCCGGGTTCATCTTCGGCTCCTGTTCGAACTTTGCAAAAACCTGCGTCGTTGCCCGCAGAGCTCGGGCGATCTGTGCAAGACAACCGCCGCGCCGGCGTGCCCCAATAGAGGCCTGTCCGGTCCCGTCGCACGATGCACGGTGGGGTCGGTGTGCAAGTTAGTCGCGGCGGCGCGCGAGAACTTTAAGCGCAACCGTGTCGCGTGCGTTCGCTGGAGGACACATTTTTATGACATTCGATAACAGATCACAGCCAACCGACCGTGTGCGTCGGTCCGAAGCGAATCGCTCCGATCGGCTCTCGCGCCATCTGCGGGCAGCTCTCGCTGCTTCGATCGTGTTGCTCTTCGTCGTCGCTTGCGGGAGCTCTGACAATGGCGACGACACCCCGGGCGCGCCGCCCGCGGCGCCCTCGAGCCCGGCGCAATTGCGCAGCTTCATCGGCAGCCAGGTCGGTGGCATCGACAAACTAATGGTGCCGGCGTCGAATGCCGGAATTCCCGTGCCGGCTCCCAGGGCGGCCGAGCCGGATCGTTTCCTGACCACGGAGGCGAAGCGTTTCCTCGGCAAGATGCTCTTCCACGATCCGATCCGCACGGCGCGCGTCAACATCAACCAGGGCCAGCCGGTGGACCTGCCGGCCGGGACGGCCTTCGGCGGAACGGTGAACGCCGCCGATCCGAACGTTCAGGCGATCGTCGATGCAACGCGACAGACCGGATCGTGCGGTAGCTGCCACTTCGGCGAGGCGGCGAGCAAGGCCGGTCAGGTGCTCAACATGCACGTCGGCGCCGAGGGCCGCGGCTTCACCGACGAGAACGGTAACTTCATCGCCCGCCGTCGGCCGCAGTCGATCCTCACCAAGCTGCGCTCCGCGCCGATCTTCGCCGGCGACGCGCTGGTCGATGCGTTGCCGACGCTGACCGACGTCGACATGATCAACGGCCAGCGAGTGACCACGACGCCGGCCAACTTCCTGCACCAGCCGCCTCCGGAAGCGCTGCTCGCGACCGGCCGGCTGGACGAGCTGGACTCCGTCGGGCGCCTGTCGATGTCCGTGATCGGATTTGCGTTCAATAACCGCCTCCTTTTCGGCGGCTTCGGAGGCGAGCCGCCGGCCACGATCGGCTCGCTCAACCCGTTCGACGACCCGGCCGGGGAGAACCTCGCGCTCCTGCTCATGGACGCCCACCGCATGCTCAACTTCCAGTCGGCGGAGATCATCAAGGTGCCGGCTTTCGTCAAGCTGTTCCAGGATGCGTTCCCGAAGGAAGCCGCCGACGCCGCCGCCGCGAATGACCTGACCAAGCTCATCAACGACGTGACCGTGTTGCGGGCGTCGGCGACCTTCATGCGCACGGTGGTGACCCGGAACACGCCGTTCGATCGGTTCGTCGCCGGGGACGACCTGGCGCTGACCGCCAGCCAGCAGCGCGGGGCACGGCTCTTCTACACCAAGGCCAGCGACGGCGGTGCCGGCTGCTATTCCTGCCACAGCGGGCCGCAACTCAACAAGCAGTCCGATGACCCCGACGTCGCCGGAATCGGGCAGTTCGTCGAGGAGAACTTCTTCAACGTCGGCATCGGCGACCACCCGATCCAGGCGCTGATCGCGCAGTCGAGGGGCCGCCTCGACCCGGCCAGGTTGGGCACGGACGGCTTTCCCTATCACGCCGAGGACCGAGGACGACAAGAGGTGACCGAAAACCCGGCCCACATGTTCAAGTTCCGCGCCTTGACCCTGCGCCAGCTCAAGGACGGGGGGAACTTCATGCACAACGCGTCGTTCTCCAAAATCCGCGACGTGGTCGAATACTTCAACGCCGGTGTTCCCCAGGACCCCACCACCGGAGCAGCGGCCACCCTGTCGACCCGCTTCACGAATCCGCGCGGGCCGGGTTCCGCGAGGGGCCTGGGTCTTTCGGCAACGCAAGTCGACGATCTCACCGACTTCCTTGATAACGCCCTGTATGACCCGGCGTTCGTCAAATACGACCCCGCGTCGACAACCGATACCTTCCAGCCGAACGAGCGCGACCTCACTTACTCGAGGAACCGTCCGGACCTCGCCGCCCTGGGAGCCCGGGATGGCTTGATGCCCAGCGGTCTGCCCGTCGACAACAACGATCCGCTGTCGCGGCGGGACCAAGGGCTCGAGTTCCTCGACGTGACCTCTCAGGCGCTGATCGCGTCGACCGGCCGCGACCGCGACGCCGCCGGCCGGCAAAGGGACGGCTACCGGATCACCAACAACAGCGCGTCGATCATCGACACCCATCTGCTGGTGGTGGCCAAGGGCCTGCCGCGCCAGATTCAGCTCGTCAACGGCAGCACGACGCGAGCCGGTGAGCCGTACCTTCGTGTCTTCCTGAAAGACGGCGTGATCATGCCGGGGCAGAGCGTCGTCGTCTCGCTGGTCTTCGCGACCGATCCTCCCGCGAACTACAGCCTCGGACTGCTCTCGGGGCAAGGCCAACCCTGAGCTGCGCAAACGACCGTGCGCCTGTTGGCCCGCGCGTGGGCCAGCAGGTGCCGACGTCGGATGGCTGAGCCTTCGTCGAATCGAACACGTCTTTGAGGACCTCGCGTCGAGCTTTCCTTTCAGGCTCGACGTCTCGAATCAGCACCCCCTTCGGATACGGCAGCACGCGCATCGCGACGTCGACGCCGGTCAGCGGTCGCTCGCCATCGAGCACCGAGATCCGGCGGCGCTGCTGCCGACGCCCCCGTCGGGTCGATCTGCAGGTTGATCTTGACGACCGGGTCTCGCCGGCAGCGAGGTTGGCGTAACCGACCGATACTCGCCGTCGGCGAATGACTCGTCAGCGGGCGCTGGCCAGGATCATGCGTCAACTGTCTGCTGTTTGACCTATTGAAGGACCGCTCTCAGTCGCAAGCTGGCGGCCGACCGCCGCACGCCACAATCAGTCTTAAGCTGCCGCTCGTCCCGCCGCGTTGAACGTCAGCACTTCCCGAAAGCGGAGAGCTCAAGGTCAAGGAACTTCATGCAGCCCCCTCTTTAACGGATAAAGCGTTAGCTTAGGACAGGATAGGCTACGCGCCGGCGTATGGATGCCAACACACCGACCTTCGTCGCGAACTAGCTTGGCAGACATCTATATCGGCTCGACCAGATCACCGGGCTGAATTCTCCCGCCCTGTGTCACACGCGCCGTGATTCCGCCAAGGCCGCGAACTGCATTGAAGCGCCGGTCCCCAGGATTTCTTCCATGCGTGAGCAGGGATGGCACTCGCCGGAAGCCTCCATGCTGACGCCCGCCGATCCGGAACCGCCTGCCCTTCAGCGCCAGAAGATTGATGCCACCAGCGAAATGCTCTCGCGGCGCACGCCTTGAAACTGGGCGAGCGTCCGCTGCGTCAGCATCAGATCGCGGCGCGCCGCACGGTCGTCGACGAGGAGCAGCCAGCGAATCAGGCGTTGAAGGGGGCTGTGAAGTCGCTCGCAAGCCGAGTTGTTCAAGATTTGCGAGACGAGCGCATCCGCCGCACCCAGCAGGATTCGTTGCATCGCCGTCCCACGCACGAATTCCGCTCGAAGCGCGTCCCCGTGCATGCGCAAGGCACTG
>JACCZX010000111.1 GCA_013695705.1 Burkholderiaceae bacterium
GTCGGCGCAATCGCGGGGCCGTTCGACAGCTTCCTGACATTGCGCGGAATCAAGACGCTTGCATTGCGCATGCAACGGCATTGCGAGAACGCACTCGCGCTCGCGCAGTGGCTTGAGGCACAGCCGAAAGTGAAGCGCGTTCGCTATCCGGGGCTGCCGTCGCATCCGCAGCACGCGCTCGCGCGCAAGCAGATGCACGGTTACGGCGGCATGATCTCGATCGACCTCGCGTCCGACCTCGCCGGCACGCGCCGCTTCCTCGAACGCTGCGAAATCTTCGCGCTTGCCGAGAGCCTGGGCGGCGTCGAAAGCCTGATCGAGCACCCGGCAATCATGACGCACGCAACGATTCCGCCGTCTCAGCGTGCCGCGTTGGGTATCGGCGACAACCTGGTGCGGCTATCGGTTGGAGTCGAGAACATCGACGATCTCCGGCTCGATCTAAGCCAAGCGCTCGCCGTGATTTAATTGCGCCATGATCCGCCTCGAGCTGCAAATAGATTTGACGTACCAGATCGATCAGTACGAGGCCGACTTCGTATTTAACATTCACGCGGCGCACACGCGTTGTCAGGTGATAACCGCAGAAGATCTGCTGCTGAGCCAGCCGATCGCGCCGCAGATGTACACGGACCCTGCCACCGGCAATCGCTATATGCGGCTGCACGCGCTGGCCGGCGAGTTGAAGGTGACTTATTCGGCTACGGTCGAACTCACGCATCATCGCGCGGAGCCCGCGCAGCTCACCGAAGTGCCAGTGCGCGATCTTCCCTTTGCGGTAATCAGCTATATCTATCCGAGCCGCTATTGCCAATCCGATCGGCTGTACAAACTCGCGAACAACGAGTTCGGCCAGTTACCTTGGGGCCATAGTCGGGTCGAAGCGATCCGCAATTGGGTCAATCGCCGCACTAGTTTCACGTCGAATACGTCGAACTCGACCACCTCGGCGGTCGATACGTTGATCGAGCAGGTCGGCGTCTGTCGCGACTTCACGCACCTGATGATCGCGTTGTGCCGTGCGCTCAACATTCCCGCACGATTCGCCACAGGCACCGACTACGGTGCCGACCCCATACTCGGCCCGCCCGACTTCCATGCCTACGTCGAGGCTTATCTCGGTGATCGCTGGTACATCTTCGATCCATCCGGCACCGCAATTCCAATGGGCTTCGTGCGCTTCGGCACCGGACGCGACGCGGCCGATGTCGCCTTTGCGACGATTTTTGGCGGTGTCAAGGCGCAAGCGCCGGTGATTCGCGCACTGGCGGTCGAAGATAGCGCGCGCGACCTCGTACTTCCGCAGCACTGCAACATGGCGTTGTCGACCGACGACTAACGCCTATTCACTCTGATCTTGATCCGATTCAGCCAGCTCGAGCAATCGCGCAAACAACGCGTCCGGAATTTCAACACCATCGGTACTGGCACGTTGCGCGAGTTTCGCTCTTCGTTCGCCTGGCAATCGCACGTCGGGGTCAGCATGCATAGATTCGATTAATACTTCGACTCGCGAGTGATACACCTCGGCGCCGGCGAGCGCGGCAGGATCGATGACCAGGAACGCTTGCCCCAGGCGCGGTTGATTGCCCGCATCGACGAAGAACGAGTCCGCTTCGTATCCGAAGTGCGCCCCAGTCAGCGTGGTGCAAAGCAGCTCGACCATCAGCGCGAGCATCGCACCCTTAACTCCGCCAGCCGGAAGCATCATGCCGTCGAGCGCAGCATTTGCATCGGTGGTCGGCTTTCCCGCGCGGTCCAGCGCCCAACCCAGCGGAATTGGCTTGCCCTGTTGGGCGGCAATCATCACTTTTCCGCGCGCGACCTCTGATAACGACAGATCGATTGCCAGCGGCAGCGCGCCGTTGCGCGGGAAAACAGCAGCAATCGGATTGGTGCCAAACAAAGCACGCGACCCGCCCCACGCGGGCATTGCGGCAGGCGAATTGCTGAACGCAAGACCGACCATCGATTGTTCAGCCGCCGCAACCAGGTGATAACCGGCGACGCCGAAATGATGACTGTTCGTCACCGCCGCGAAACCGATGCCTTGCGTGCGCGCTCGATCAATCGCCTCTTTCACCGCCAATGAGCACGCCGGAAACGCCAACCCATTTTCCGCATCGATCAGGCACGCCGCCGGCTTTTCTCGCACAACGCGAGCTACTGCCTGCCCACTGGCGCGACCGTTCTTCAAGTGTGCGACGTACTGACTTACGCGCGCGACGCCATGCGAAGTCAAACCCTGTGCATCGGCCGCCGCCAATGCACGCGCCGTCAACGCCGCCATCGTGGCGCCTGCGCCAGCGCGCAGCAATGCATTTTCGATCAGAGATTCGAGCTGCTTCAACGCAACGGTGGTCATCGTGCGTCCATTGCCCGCAGCGCAGTGGCCACTCGTTGCGCGATCATCGCGCTGACTCTTGCATTCGATTCGAGCGTCACGCCCGCAACATGGGGCGTCAGAATCAGATTCGGAACGTCGACAAGCGCAGAGTTCGCCGCGAGCGGTTCGTGTTCGAAAACGTCAAGCGCTGCGCCGCCCAGTTTGCCGGCACGCAACGCGTCCACCACTGCAGCGTCATCGACAATGCCGCCGCGCGCCGTATTAATGATGATCGCGCCGTGTTTCATCGTTGCGATGCGCGCCGCGTCAAGCATTCCGCGCGTCTGCACGACCAATGGCACGTGCAGCGACACGACATCGGCCTCCATCAGCAACGTAGCGAGGCTTCGATGGGACACATTGTGCTCACGCCACGCCGCGTCATCGGCCGTAACCAAAGGATCGTGTGCAACGACGTGCATGCCAACGCCATACGCGAGCCGCGCAGTTACACGGCCTATGGAGCCAAATCCAATCAGTCCGAGCGTCTTGCCGCAGATCTCACGGCCCTGCGACAACCTCGGTCGCGGCCAGCCGCCCGCCGCCACATCGTTGGACGATGCATATGCGCCGCGCAACAGCATCATCGCGGTGGTGACAACGTACTCCGCAACCGACGCCGCATTGGCACCGGTGGCAACAATCACTTCGATCCCGCGCGCGCGGCAGGCTTCGGAGTCGATATTGTCGAGCCCGACCCCAAGGCGACCGACAACTTTCAAAGCAGCCGCACATGCAATCAGCGTCGTATCGACCTGAGTTCGATTGCGCACGATCAGCGCATCGGCAGTTTCAATTGCGTCGTGCAGCCGGCGCGTGTCGTCGACCAGCGCAGGCTCGTAGTGCACGTCGAACTCGGCGCTCAAAAACCGCACCGCGGCGTCGTCCATGAACTCGCCAATCAAAATCTTCATCGAAGCAATGTTTCTCCGGGACTGACGCGTGAGAATTGCACCGGGCGTTGATCAAGATCAAACCTACCATCGTCGCAACGCACCGTCACATACGACGAAGTTTCAAGTGGGCCGCGCTGCGGAAAATCCTCTCGAAAATGGGCGCCCCGCGATTCCTTGCGCTCGGCGGCCGCGCTTTGAATCGCCTGGCTGACAAGAATCAGATTCGATAGATTGATCCAATCGTGCCACGTCAGATTGAAAGCCCGTTCGGTCGTTGCCATGCCAATCGATTCGAGCTGCCGTCCCAGCGCACCCAACTGCTGCGCGCCGCGCGCCAATCCTCGTGCGTCTCGCATGATGCCGACGTCGTTCCACATGCACTCCAGCAGCCCGTCACGAATTTCTTCGATGTCGCCCGGCTCACTGTTAAACGGCCGCTCGGCGTCGCTAATCGCCTCATCGATCGCCGATTCGTCGGGCGACTGCCACGCGCCATCGCTACGCACCCACGCCGCCATTGCGTCGCCGGCGATGCCGCCGAACACCGTCGAGTTGGCAACACCATTGCCACCCAGACGGTTGGCGCCGTGTACGCCGCCGGTGTCTTCGCCGGCGGCAAATAAGCCGGGCACCGAGGTGCTGCAGTCGCCGTCGAACACAATGCCACCCATCATGTAGTGAGCCGTTGGCACCACTTCAACCGTTCCGCCGGCAAGATCAAACCCGCAATCGGCGCAACGCTCGACCATACCTTTGAAAGCCGCTCGAACCTGTGCGGCACCCAGATGACTCATCTGCAGATAAACACCGCCGTTCGGCGTGGTGTGACCCGCTCGCATCTCGGCAAATATCGCTCGCGAAACAATGTCACGCGTGGCGCGCTCGGCGCGCGCATCGTGCTGCTGCATGAATCGCTCTCGCGCACCATTCAACAAGTAACCGCCGGCGCCGCGCAGACCTTCCTCCAGCACCGTGCCGGTCATGCGCGTATCGCTTCCGGCCAGCAGACCGGTTGGATGAAACTGCACCATCTCCATATCGCGCAGCGTGAGGCCCGCGCGCAGCGCCATCGCCAATCCATCGCAGCTCTTGTCGCCCGACGGCGTGTGATATTTGTACATCGTCGGCCCGCCGCCCGTAGCGAGCAGCACCGCACGCGCCTGCACAAACACGTACTCACCGGTGCGCATGTCGATGTGCAGCACGCCCGCAATTGCATCGCCGCTCGGAGTTTTTATTAGCGCGATCGCGCGATGCTCCTCAAGCCGCGCGATGTCGCGCGCCCAAACCTGTTCGGCCAGCCGATTGATGATTTCGATGCCGGTCAAATCACCTTTGTGCACGGTGCGATCGAACGTCTGACCGGCAAAGGCTTTCTGATGAATCGAGCCGTCGGCGTTGCGATCAAACAAACAGCCGAGCTCATTTTCGAGTTCGCGCACGCGCTCGACGGCGGTCGACACCAACGTCCACGCGAGGTCCTGATCCGACAACCAGGCGCCGCCTTCGATCGTGTCCATGAAGTGGCGCTCGACCGAATCATCGGCGGCGAGCGCTACGTTGTAGCCACCCTGAACCATGCGCGTACAGCCGCACTTGCCGAGCAAGCCCTTGACGGCAACGGTGACTGACAACTCGGGCGCGGCTTGTTTTGCGTGCAAAGCAGCGAACAAGCCCGCACCGCCGGAGCCGAGAATCAAGATGTCGGTTTGCAGCCGGCGCAAGCCAAACCCTTACCCTACGTGCGCGCTGAGTCGAACGCCAAGCGCACGAGCCACCTTGACTATCGTGTCAAAGCGCGGCTTAGCGCCTGGAGCAAGAGCTTTGTACAAACTCTCTCGTCCGAGGCCGGCGTCTTTCGCCACCTGCGCCATGCCCCGCGCACGCGCCACATCTGCGAGGGCAACCAGCAAAAGATCAGGATCATCTGTTTCGAGCACAGCCGTCATGTACTGCGCAACTGCTCTGTCATCGTTGAGACAACGTGCTGCGTCGAATGGAAGAAGCTTCTTGGCAGTTCTCGGTTTGCTCATAGTTCTAACTCCAGTCCCTACGATTCGCTGAGCTCGCTTGATATCTCGCTTCTGCGTCGACTTATCCCCACCAGCAAGCATTACGACGAGCAATCTGCCTTTGCCGGCGATCACTCAACCCATCAAGCCAATCTTGGAACTCCTGTGTTTGGCGAACTGTGTACACAACAGCATCGTATCCAATTGGATACGTCTGTCAAGTCCGGGCTTCTGCTTATCTCTCAGGCTTTTACGCCGAGCGACCGCAGCACATCAGCGCGTCGCGCCAGCGCTTTGTCGGCGACCGTTCGATACAGGCTGGCGCCGTGGCTGTCCATTGCAACCAGCAGGGGGCCAAAGTCGCAGATCGCAAATCGCCACAGTGACTCGGGATTGAGGTCGTCGAGGTCGACGTCTTCGATGCGCTCGATCCATGTCGTTTCGAGCGCGGCTGCGCCACCTACGATTGCAAGATAAGCACCGCCCAGATCGGCAAACGCGCTCGACGTTTGCGCGCCCATCCCGCCTTTGCCGATGATGATGCGTACGCCGTACTGCGACATCAAATCGCGGGTGAAGCGCTCCATGCGCGCCGACGTGGTGGTACCGACACACAACGGCGCGTAGCCGACCGGATTTTTTTCCGATCGCGACACCTGCTTGACGTTCGGTGCGGTATGGACCACCGCGTGACCTTGCAAGTCAAAACGAGTCGTGCGGCCGCGGTCGAACATGTGAATCAACGTTGCGTCGCGAATACCGAACAGCGTTTTTTGCAGCGTGGCCGTGTCGTTGACGCGCAGCGCGCGAACTTGTTGCTCGGTGATCGGCATCGCCAATTCGTTGTGCGCCATGCCTCAGAACCCGTACTCGACAC
>JACCZX010000116.1 GCA_013695705.1 Burkholderiaceae bacterium
GCCATTCCCGCCGGGTTTCTCTTCATCTTGTCCCACATCGACTCGTGGTACTTCATGAATTCTTCTTTGGACACCATGCCGTCGTTGTTCGCGTCCATGCCTTTCATGCGCATCTCGGACGTCGTCATTTTTTTCTCTTGCATCATGGTGCTTTGCGCAACGGCGGCGCCGAATACGGCCAGCAGAGACGTTGCAAACAAAATTGCGGTTAACTTGCGCATGCAGGTTCCTTGGGTTGTTTTAGTTTCGAATTACATTGAAGGAGGCGAGCATCGCACTCCGTAACGTCATTCAGGTGCATCAAAGATCACATCTTCTTAACATCGCGATTCGCTCCGTGCGCTGCCGCACATACGCGCGTGGCTTGCGCAGCATTCGCGAACAGTGGGAAGATTTGTTATGACAGTCGAGAACAAAGCACTGACCAAGCGGCGGGTCCTGGTGGTCGAGGACGATGAGGACATCGCCCACCTGATAGAGATGCACCTGACCGACTGCGGCTTCGAGGTCAAGGTGGTGCGCGATGGCATTCACGCCGAAGCGCTGGCCAACGATCAAAGCTTCGCGCTGATCACGCTCGATCTGTCGCTGCCCGGCATCGACGGCATCGAGCTGTGTCGCCGCATCCGGCGCGGCAGCAGCTACACGCCGATACTGATGCTCACCGCGCGCTCGAGCGAGCTCGATCGAGTGCTGGGTCTCGAACTCGGCGCCGACGATTATCTGACGAAACCATTTAGCATGCGCGAGCTGCAGGCGCGCGTAAAAGCCATCTGTCGCCGCACCGATGCACTGGCAGCGCAAGCCGCCCAGACGGCACCGCCGATGATTCGCCAGGGCGGGCTCGTGATCGACGTCGAGCGCAGAGAAGTGACGGTGAACGGAAAACAAGTGCAACTGCGCGCCAAGGAATTCGCGCTGCTGCGCGAGTTTGCGTCGCATCCCGGCAAGGTCTACAGCCGCGCCGCGTTGCTCGAGGCCGTCTGGAAGTACGGGCACGAAGGCTATCGCCATACGGTCAACACGCACATCAATCGATTGCGCATGAAGATCGAAAAGGACCCGACGCGCCCATCACTGATTCGGACCGTGCACGGCGTCGGCTATCAGCTCGTGCCGGAGTTTTCGACGGCCGCTTTGCCGTAGCGGCGCAGACTCCGCGCCATGCTGCACACACTGTCAGGCCGACTTGCACTGCTGCTTTTTTGCACGCTGGCGGCCGCCGTTGCAGGCTACGGTGTGCTGACTTTTCGCGGCTCGCAAGCGCACCTCGACGAAGCCAACCAAAAACTAAATCGCGATCTGGCGCACTACCTGGTTGAAACCAACAAGCTTGCCCGGGGAGATGAGGTCAACCGGCGCGCGCTGTCGAAGCTTTTCGCAAACCTGATGTCGGTCAATCCGAACATCGAGATCTATCTGTTGGACCAAGACGGCACGATTCTTACCTATTCCGCCGCGGAAGAACGCGTCAAACGCCGCGCGGTGGAGCTCGCGCCCGTGCGCGAATACCTGGCAGGCGGCTCGATGTTTCCGCTGATGGGAGACGACCCGCGCGATCTGTCCCGACAGAAAGTGTTCTCTGCGGCGCCCATTCCGCTGCAAGGCAAACCAGAAGCGTTCTTGTATGTTGTACTTGGCGGCGAGGAATATGACTCCATCGCCGACATGCTCGCCGAAAGCCGGCTTCTTCGCACCCGGCTGTTCGCCGTCGTATTGGCGGGCGCGTTGCTCATTGCCTGGTTCGCCTTGTTCTGGTCGATCACGAGCCGGCTGCGAAGGCTCAACTCGCGCGTCGAACAGTTTCGCCGCTCTGCGCTCGTGACGCCGGCATCGGATGGCGCATCGATTCGCGCCGGCGGCGACGACATCGATCAGCTAGACGCCACGTTTGCGCAGATGTCGCAACGGATCGCGCAACAGGTCGAAGATCTGAAGCAAACCGATCAGCGCCGGCGCGAGTTGATCGCCAATGTTTCGCACGATTTGCGCACGCCGCTTACCGCATTGCATGGTTATCTCGAAACGCTGCTGATGAAAGGCTCGGAGCTGTCGCTGGAACAGCAACGCGAATATCTCGAAACCGCGGCGCGCAGCAGCCTGCGCCTGAGCAAACTAGTCGCCGAGCTGTTCGAGCTGGCAAAGCTGGAATCGCGTGCGGCGCCGCTCGAACTCGAAGCGTTTTCGCTGGGCGATCTGATGCAGGACGTTGCCGAGGAGTTCGCACTCGTTGCGGAACAAAATGGAGTTCGTCTGCGAACGCGGATCGACGGCAATCTGGAACCGGTCTCGGGCGACATCGAAATGATCGAGCGCGTGCTGCAGAACCTGCTGCAAAACGCGATAAACCATACCCGCGCCGGCGGCGAGGTGACGCTTGACGTGGCCCAAGGCCCGCAGACGATCGCGGTTTCGGTGACCGATACCGGCTGCGGCATCCCGCAGGAAGATCTGCCGTACATCTTCGACCGGTTTTACAAGGCGCGAAATAATTCGGTGCAAAACGCGCAGGGCGCCGGCCTTGGCCTGACGATCGCGAAGCGCATTCTCGATCTGCACGGAGCGAGCATCAACGCCAAGAGCGTGATCAACGAGGGCACGACTTTCGACTTCAGCCTGCCGACGACCGCGTTTAAACGCGACGCGCCGGATCCGACATCATCCAGTGTCGCAGTAGTCGCGTAATTCAGCGCGCCGCCGATGTTTGCGGATTTAGCCGCTCTCCGGTCATGTAAAGCTTGTTCAGCGCGTTCAAGTATGCCTTGGCCGACGCAGCGATGATGTCCGGGTCAGCCCCAGTGCCGTTGACGATGCGGCCCGCGCGCGACAGGCGCACGGTGACCTCGCCCTGCGCTTCGGTGCCGGTCGTGATTGCGTTGACCGAATAGAGCAGCAGCTCGCAGCCGCTGTTAACCAGACTTTCGATCGCCTTCAGCGAAGCATCGACCGGCCCGTTGCCGTCCGACTCCGCCGACACTTCGGCATGGCCGATCGAGAACACGATTCGCGCGTGCGGGCGTTCGCCGGTCTCCGACTTCTGCATCATCGAAATCAACTTGAAATGCTCGTCGTGCGGCGTCACCGCTTCGTCGGAAAAAAGCGACTGAATGTCTTCGTCGAAGATCTCGGACTTGCGATCCGCCAGCTCTTTAAAGGCAGCGAATGCGGCATTCAATTCGGTTTCGCTTTCGAGCGGAATCGCCAGGTCATTTACGCGCTGCCTGAACGCGTTGCGCCCCGACAACTTTCCCAGCACGATCTTGTTGGCGCTCCAGCCAACATCCTCTGCCCGCATGATTTCATAAGTGTCGCGTGCTTTCAGC
Source organism: Burkholderiaceae bacterium (assembly GCA_013695705.1). Taxonomy (GTDB): domain Bacteria; phylum Pseudomonadota; class Gammaproteobacteria; order Burkholderiales; family Burkholderiaceae_F; genus JACCZX01. Next base: position 3,324 of record JACCZX010000116.1, read on the forward strand.
ACGCCGTCCTGATGGATGCCGGAGGCATGCGCGAACGCATTCGCACCCACCACTGCCTTGTTTGGCTGCACTGCGAAGCCGGTGATGCCGGCCACCAATTTCGATGCAGGCACGATCTGCGTGGTGTCGATTCCGACGTCGAGATCGAAAAAATCGCGCCGCGTGCGCACCGCCATCACCACTTCTTCCAGCGAGCAATTGCCTGCGCGTTCGCCCAGACCGTTGATCGTGCACTCGACCTGCCGCGCGCCACCCAGCATGACGCCGGCCAGCGAGTTGGCGACCGCCATGCCGAGATCGTTGTGACAATGCACGCTCCACACGGCCTTGTCCGAATTCGGTACGCGCTGGCGCAGCATGCGTAGAAATTCTCCATACAACTCGGGCACCGCGTAGCCGACCGTATCGGGAATGTTAATCGTTGTCGCACCTTCTGCGATCGCAGCTTCGAGCACTCGACAAAGGAAATCAGGTTCAGAGCGATAACCGTCCTCCGGCGAGAACTCGACGTCGTCCGTGAATTGGCGGGCGAACCGCACCGACAGCTTCGCCTGCTCGTGGACCTGCTCCGGCGTCATGCGCAGTTTCTTTTCCATGTGCAGCGCTGAGGTGGCGATGAACGTATGAATGCGCTTGGACTTCGCACCGGCCAGCGCTTCAGCCGCCCGGCTGATATCGCGATCATTGGCGCGCGCCAGCGAACACACAGTGGCGTCCTTGATGGTGTTGGCGATCGACTTCACTGCCTTAAAGTCGCCATTGGACGACGCTGCAAAGCCCGCTTCGATCACATCCACGCGCAGGCGCTCGAGCTGTTTCGCGATACGCAGCTTGTCTTCTCGCGTCATTGATGCGCCCGGGCTTTGCTCTCCATCGCGCAATGTGGTGTCGAAAATGATGAGGCGGTCGGTCATGGTGGCTCCAGGAAGGCAAACGTGTTGGATCCCGGCCCGGCTCGCGGCTCAGGCGCGGTACTTCACAAATTGTGGGAGGAAGTTATCTGCGCGCGGGGCGCAGCAGTAGCAGAGATGGCAGCAGGAAAAACGCGGCCGCAATTCGAGTGTCAAGGCAGGTCATGTGCATTGACTATAAGCGTAAAGCTGCCGACGAACAACTCCGTTACTCGGATTTGGATTTTTCGCCGGCGGTCTCCGGCGCGGGCGCGGCCTTCGCAGCGGGAACCGGCTTCGTCGGATTCGGCTCGTGCCGATAGCGGCGCCACGCCAGATAGACGTAACCAGAC
>JACCZX010000117.1 GCA_013695705.1 Burkholderiaceae bacterium
AACAGCCGATGCTCGATGTTCTGCATCAATATGGTGTTCATCTGCGCAATCACCTTGGCGGAGCGGTAGTAGTGCTGCATCAATACTTCGCTCGAACGCCGGGAGCTGGTCGCATGGAAGCCGCTCATCTGCGCCACGTCGCTTTGCACATCGAACACCAGACGATCCTCACGGCGGCCCGTTACAAGATGCAGGCGAGCGCGAATCTCCCTGATGCGACGCTCGCTGCGGCGAATGATGCGGGCTTCTTCGGTAGTAATAAACCCGCGCCGCGCGAGCTCTGCCCAGCTCGCGCCATAACCGCTGGCGCGCGCCACCCACACGACCACTTGCAGGTCGCGCAGACCGCCGGGACTCTCCTTGACGTCGGGCTCCAGGCTGTACGGCGCTTCTTCGTATTTGATGTGACGCTGCTGTTGCTCGAGCAGCTTGTCGCGAAAATAGGCTTCCCGGTCGAGACCCTGCACGATTGCGCTCGCAAACGCGGCGTAACGTGAGCGCGGGCCCGCGATCAGCCGTGATTCGAGCATCGAAGTCAGTACCGTGATGTCACGCGCTTCTAGCAGGCACTCGTCAACGGTGCGCACGCTATGGCCGAGCGGCAAGCCGATATCCCAGAAAAGACCGATCAGCTTTTCGATGGCCGCAATATCGGAATCTGACGCCGGCTGATTCAGCAAGATCAGCACATCGACATCGGAGTGGGGGAAAAGCTCGCCGCGGCCGTAGCCACCGACGGCAATCAGCGCCGCGCGTCCGTTGGTGCCGAACATGCCGCTGGCCTCGGCAACCTCGCGCAATAAGCGGTCTACAGAGTGCGCCAGCCCGCGCAGCAAGCTGTCGACCGCGCCACCGTTGCTGAAGCGCTTGATCAGAGCATCGCGTTCTTGCCGCAGACGATCGCGCAACCTGAACGCATCGTCAGTCATAGCGACGCGCTAGGCGTGCTCGTGCTCGCGCGCCTCTTCGCCACCGGTAATCGACGCGGGCGGTGGCGGCATGCCGGCGGAGCGTGTCAGAACCTCATAGCCGGACTCGGTCACCAACACTGTGTGTTCCCACTGTGCCGACAGCGAATGATCCTTGGTCACGATGGTCCAGCCGTCTGCCAGCTCCTTGATCTCGCGGCGACCGGCGTTGATCATCGGCTCAACCGTGAAGATCATTCCCGCCGCCAGTTTTTCAAGCGTATTAGGCTTGCCATAGTGCAGGATTTGCGGCTCTTCATGAAACTTTCGGCCGATACCGTGGCCGCAAAACTCGCGCACCACGCTGTAGCCGTTTTCTTCCGCGTGCACCTGGATGGCGTGTCCGATATCGCCTATTGTCGAACCCTGCCGCACCTGCGCGATTCCGCGCCACATGCACTCATACGTCACTTCACTCAGCCGCCGCGCCGCGATCGACGGCTCGCCCACGAAGTACATGCGGCTGGTATCGCCGTGAAATCCGTCCTTGATCACGGTTACGTCAATGTTGAGTACGTCGCCGGTCTTCAGCGTCTTGCGCTCGTCTGGAATGCCGTGACAAACCTGGTGATTGACCGAGGTACAAATCGCCTTCGGAAAAGGGCGATATCCCGGCGGCGCGTAGTTGAGCGGCGCGGGCACCGTCTGCTGCACCGAAACCATGTAGTCATGACAGAGCCGATCAAGCTCGCCCGTTGTCACACCCGGTTTGACGAACGGAGCGACGAAATCCAGAACTTCGGCAGCCAGACGCCCGGCCACGCGCATTCCGGCAATCTCTTCGGCACTCTTGATTACGATCGACATAAATGGTGAATGGGGGACAACGTGGCTATAATATCTGGCTACTCGTAGTCATGCTTGTGCAGTCATGTGATTGATGACGAGCGCCACGAGAAATCACGCACGGCATTACCAAGGTGCGGACCAGGACCGAAACGTCCAGTCCGCCTCAATGCCGGTGCAGGATCTAACCTTGGAGAGTTAAATGTCGGTCACGATGCGTCAAATGCTCGAAGCGGGCGTCCATTTTGGACATCAAACGCGCTTCTGGAATCCGAAAATGGCACCGTTCATTTTCGGTCATCGCAATAAAATTCACATCATCAATCTCGAGCGCACGCTCGATCAGTTTCAGACGGCGACCAGGTTCGTGCGGCAGCTCGCGACTAATCGCGGCACAGTGCTGTTCGTCGGCACCAAGCGCCAGGCGCGTGACACGATCGTCGAGGAAGCGGGCCGCGCCGGGATGCCATTTGTCGATCAGCGTTGGCTCGGCGGCATGTTGACCAATTTTAAGACTGTCAAAGTATCGATCAAGCGTTTGAAAGAAATGGAACAGATCATTGCCGACAACGGCACCGAACGCATGTCCAAAAAAGAGACGCTCGATTTCCAGCGCGAGATCGAAAAGCACAACAAGGCGATCGGCGGCATCAAGGACATGAACGCGCTGCCCGACGCACTGTTCGTGATCGACGTCGGCTATCACAAGATTGCAATCCTGGAAGCGGCCAAGCTTGGCATTCCGGTGGTGGCGGTGGTCGACACAAATCACTCGCCTGAGAATGTTGCTTACGTGATTCCCGGCAACGATGATTCGAGCCGTGCGGTGCGCCTGTATGCACGCGGCATTGCCGATGCGGTGCTGGAAGGCAAGGCTGCGGCGCTACAGGGGGTGGTGCAGGCGGCGGCCAACGACAGCGACGAAGAGTTCGTCGAAGTCAATGAGATGCAGTGAGCGAAGCGCAGTGACCGTTACTTGACGTAAAAGACATGCAAGGGGCGCAAGCCCCTTTTTTGCAAAGAACAAAGGAGTTGTGATGGCGCAGATCACCGCGGCGATGGTTAAGGAGCTTCGTGAGAAGACCGACGCGCCGATGATGGAATGCAAGAAGGCCTTGGCGGAAGCCGACGGCGACACTTCGAAGGCGGAAGAGATCCTGCGCGTCAAGCTTGGCAACAAGGTAAGCAAGGCGGCGTCAAGAGTGGCGGCCGAAGGTGTCGTTGCAATAGACATCGATGACGACGGCAAGCTCGGCGCCATCGTCGAGGTCAACTCGGAAACCGACTTCGTTGCGAAGAATGCGGATTTCCTACAGTTTGCCAGCGAGCTGGCACGGCTGGTGGCGGCGAACGCCCCCGCCAACGTCGAAGCCCTGGCATCGTTGCCGATATCGGGTGGCACTGTCGAAGCGACGCGCATGGCGCTGATCGGCAAAATTGGCGAGAACATTTCGATCAGGCGGTTCGCAAGGATAGAGGCCAAGGGGCGGTTGGCGAGCTATGTTCACGGCGGCAGCAAGATCGGGGTACTGGTCGACCTAGTTGGCGGCAACGACGATCTGGGCAAGGACGTGGCGATGCACATCGCTGCCAGCAAGCCAAAGTCACTCGACGCAAGCGGGGTGCCAGCGGACCTGCTGGATACCGAACGCCGCATCGCTGTCGAGAAAGCGCGCGAGGCCGGCAAGCCAGAGGCGATGCTCGACAAAATCGCCGACGGCACCGTGCAGAAATATTTGCGTGAAGTCACGCTGCTCGGCCAGGTTTTTATAAAAGCAGCTGACGGCAAGCAAACCATGGAGCAGCTGCTGCAAGCAAGCGGCGCCAGGGTCGAAAAGTTCGTGTTGTATGTGGTTGGCGAGGGCATCGAGAAAAAGCAAGCCGATTTTGCAGCAGAGGTCGCTGCGATGGCGACCGCGCGCGCGTGACCGATTCGAGGCTGCTCAGTTGAGCGACCACCTGCAAAAAATGACGCAATGAGCGCCGGCGCCACTCCCGCTTATCGACGAGTGCTGCTGAAGCTTTCGGGCGAAGCACTGATGGGCGACGATGCTTTCGGCATCAATCGCGCCACGGTCGAATCGATGGTTGCCGACATTGGCGAAATCGTGAAGCTGGGTGTCGAGGTAGCCGTCGTTATCGGCGGCGGCAACATTTTTCGCGGGGTCGCTCTCGGCGCGGCCGGCATGGACCGCGCCACTGCCGATTACATGGGGATGATGGCGACCATTATGAATGCGATGGCGCTGCAGGACGCGATGCGCCGCGCCGGCGTGGAGGCGCGTGTTCAGTCGGCGCTCAACATCGAGGCGGTGGTCGAACCGTACATTCGTCCGAAAGCATTGCGGTACCTGGAAGAAGGCAAGGTTGTGATCTTTGCCGCAGGCACCGGCAATCCATTTTTCACGACCGATACCGCCGCAGCGTTGCGCGGTTCGGAAATCGGCGCGCAAATCGTTTTAAAGGCGACCCGGGTCGACGGCGTGTACTCCGACGATCCCAAGAAGGATCCGGCCGCCACGCGATACTCGACGATCACTTTCGATGAAGCGCTCAATCGCAAATTGCAGATCATGGATGCCACGGCATTTGCGCTGTGCCGCGATCAGAAGTTGCCGATCAAGGTATTCAATATCGCCAAGAGCGGCGCGCTCAAGCGCGTGATCATGGGCGAGGACGAAGGCACGCTGGTTCATGTTTAGGCATTGAGGATAGCCATGAGCATCGCAGAGATTCAAAAATCGACCGAGCAGAAAATGCAGAAGTCGATCGAGGCGCTGAAGCACGACTTCGCCAAAATTCGAACCGGTCGTGCTCATGTCGGGATGCTCGATCACATCCAACTCGACTATTACGGCTCAATGGTGCCGCTGAATCAGGTTGCGCAGGTGGGACTTGCCGATGCGCGGACCATCACAGTGCAGCCGTGGGAAAAGAAAATGACCTCGCTGGTCGAAAAAGCGATCCGGGACTCCGACCTTGGGCTGAACCCTTCCACCACCGGCGACATCGTGCGCGTCCCCATGCCGCTGCTGACCGAGCAGCGTCGAAAAGAGATGGTCAAGGTTGTCAAGCACGAAGGCGAAACCGCCAAGGTTGCCGTGCGCAACCTGCGCCGTGAAGCCAATTCCCAGGTCAAGGAGATGCTCAAGAGCAAGGAGATTTCGGAGGACGACGATCGCCGCGCCGAAGATACGATTCAGAAGCTCACTGACCGCTACGTGGCTGAAATTGAAAAGCTTGGCTTCGAAAAAGAAAAAGAAGTGATGACGGTCTGAAGCGAGCCTATTTGTCGAATTGGCCAGACCATGCGCAAACAATCTGCTGTCGGCAACGCGAACTCCACACGCCGCGTTCCGAACCATGTCGCCATCATCATGGACGGCAACGGCCGGTGGGCGGTGGCGCAGGGCAAGCCCAGGGTGGCGGGTCACTCGCGCGGCGTCGACGCGGTGCGCTCGACGCTGCAGGCGTGCGGAGAGCGCGGGGTTCAATACTTAACGCTATTTGTCTTCAGCTCCGAAAATTGGCGGCGACCGGCCGACGAAGTTTCGATGCTGATGAAGCTCTTCGTATTCGCTTTGCAGCGCGAGATCGACAAGCTGATTGAGCTCGGCGTGCGCCTGAGGGTCGTCGGCGACGGCGCCGGGTTCGACCCCGAGCTGCGCCGTTTGATCGCGGAATCCGAGCGCCGTACCGAGCTGAATCAGAAGCTGCATTTAACCATCTGCGCCGATTACGGCGGACGTTGGGACATTGCGCAGGCGGCGAGTCGGGCAGCCAATGCGCAGTTAGCCGCCGGCGCAAGAAGTGTTGCTCTGACCGAAACCCAGATTGAATCGCATCTTGCTTTGCCGCACGCACCTGACCCCGATCTTCTGATCCGCACCGGTGGCGAGAAGCGCATCAGCAATTTCTTGCTGTACCAACTGGCATATACGGAGTTGTACTTTTGCGACACGCTCTGGCCACAATTCGACGTCGTCGAACTCGACCGCGCGTTTGACTGGTACGCCGGTCGAGAGCGCCGCTTCGGTATGACCGGCGAGCAACTCGGCACGCTCCGCTCAATTGCCGATGCCGCGTAGCCGGCGCTGTAATACTGCGCGGAGAGGCGTGTGTTAAGACAGCGCGTTTTTACCGCGCTGACACTGATCCTGATCGCGGTGGGTGCGGTGATTTGGTCATCCACCGCTTTCGCGCTCGTCGCTACCGCGGTACTGGGCTTCGCGTTGGCCGAGTGGTTGCAATTGACTGGCGCCACAAGAACGGTCTCGGTGATTGTTGCGTTATCGGTCGCTGTGATTTTGATCGTCATGCTCGTAGCCGCACGAGACGTCATCGCGCTCGCGGTGTTGCCGCTCGCGGCGCTGGCATCAGCAATCTGGCTCATCATCGTGGTGCTGGTGATGCACCCCGGTGCGATGACTTTTCGCTTGCCGCCCTTAGCTGGAATGACCCTTGCCGTAGTGCTGGTTTTGGCTGCATGGCTTGCGTTGATG
>JACCZX010000125.1 GCA_013695705.1 Burkholderiaceae bacterium
GCATGACATCACCTTCGACTTCCGCGTACGCAGCCAGCGGCACCTGGCAACTGCCGCCGAGGCCGCGCGAGACGCCGCGCTCGGCCATTGTCGCCGCGCGCGTTGCGGCATCGTCCAGAAATGCCAACACGCTGGTGGTCTGCGCATCAGCGCTCTTTACTTCGATGCCGAGCGCGCCCTGGCCGGGTGCGGGCAGCGAAACACTGGTGGGTATGAGCTGCCGAATGCGGGCGGCAAACCCAAGCCGCTTGAGACCCGCCGCAGCCAGCACCAGCGCATCGAACTCGCCATTGTCGAGCTTGGCCAGCCGGGTGCCGACGTTGCCGCGAATCGAAACGATCTGCAGGCGAGGAAACCGCGCGCGCAACATCAACTCCCGGCGCAAGCTCGACGTTCCGATACGGGCGTCATGCGGCATTTCATCGAGCGTTGCAAAGCGGTTCGACACCATGCAGTCGCGCGGGTCTTCGCGCTTCAATATCGCAGCCAACGCAAACTCGCGCTCGAGATGCATCGGAACGTCTTTAAGCGAATGCACGGCAAGATGGGCACGCCCATCGAGCAGCGCAAGCTCGAGCTCCTTGACAAACAGCCCTTTGCCGCCTTCCTGCGACAACGGACGATCGAGAATGCGATCTCCCATCGTGGTCATGCCGAGCAGCTCAACCTGCATTCCGCCGTGTCGATCAACCAGCAGGCCACGCACGTGCTCGGCCTGCCATAGCGCCAGCGGGCTTTTGCGCGTCGCAATCACGACGCGTGCCGGCGCATTCATCGAGCCATAGTCCGCGGGAACTTGAGAGATGCAGTAAAACGAGTCTAGCAGCGCAACGACGCAGCCTAGCTTCTTGCGGCAGCCTTCACCGTGGGCCACTGCCTACGGCTGATGGACAGCCGCTCGGGCGCTTCCTTCAGCATGACCTCCCAATGGCCTTCCGACGAATCGCCCTCGTCATCAACGGCGCCGCGCACTCTCTGAAATCCGAGAATACCGGCGCGCGCGACCAGCGCATTGCGATGAATGCGAACGAAGCGATCCCCGAACTCTGCTTCGAGTGCGGTCAGTGATTCTTCGGTCAAATGCTCGCGCGTGCGAGTCTTGATCGTTACGTACTTAAGCTCCGCCCGCAGGTAAACGACCTCGTCGATCGGCACCAGAATCATCCGGCCACGCTCGGATACCGTCAGGTGCGACCGCACCGCGCCGATCGTCTTTGCCAACTCCTCGATGCGTGGCTCGTTGGTACGAAAGCGCTCGGCGCGCGAAAGTGCAGCGATCAATCGCTCGGCGCGCACCGGCTTCATCAAGTAGTCGAGCGCCTGCACTTCGAACGCGTCCAATGCGTGCTCGTCGTATGCGGTTACGAAAATTACCGCCGGCGGGTTGTCTCGTTGCGCAAGATGACGCGCCACTTCAATGCCGTTCATATCCGGCATGTGCACGTCGAGCAGAACCACATCCGGATGCAGGCGATCGGCTTCTTCCAGCCCCTGGATTCCGCCATCGGCTTCGCCGACCAGTTGCAGCGACACTTGCTCGGCACAATCGCGCAGCACCTGACCCAGCCGCGCTCGCGCCGGTGGCTCATCGTCGACGATCATCACGTTCAACATCGGTCTACCCTGCCCCATTGCTCAACTCGCTCTACTGCTACTCAGGCCCGCCGTTCCACCGGGATCGTCATCGTCAATTCAAATCGACCCCGCCGCATCTGTGTTTCGACCTTTGCTTCCAGGTCGTATATCAGCGCCAGCCGCCCGCGTATGTTGGCTAGTCCGATCTGGTTACCCTCGCGCTCGGGACGCTCGGGCGCAATCGGATTGCTGACAAAAATCTCGAGCACGAAACCGTTTTGTTTGACCTTGACGACAATATCGGCACGGCCCGCCGTTTTTTCAGCGCCGTAACGAATTGCGTTCTCAATCACCGGCTGCAGGAGCAACTGTGGCATTTTTGCCCGGGGGTGGTATGCCCCGATTTGCCAGTCAACTGCCAACCTATTCCCGAGCCGTGTCTGCTCAATTTCTACGTAATTGCGACACAGCTCGAGCTCGTCGGCCAGCGGTACCAGCTTGCGGGTGTCGGCCATCACCGCCCGGAACAATTCGGCGATCGATTCGAGCATGCGTTCTGCCTTGTGCGGCTCGGTTCGAATTACCGACAGCACCGCATTGAGACTGTTGAACAGGAAATGCGGTCGGATACGTGATTGCAGCGCCTGATATTTCGCCTCGATCACCGCCGGCGAAAACGCGCGTTCGCGCAACTCGGAATAGTGCTGAAAGCCAGCACCCAGAGCGAAGCCCACCGCGCCATGCGCAATTGCACCCCACTCGCCGCCCGGTATCTGGAACAGGAGCGCAACTGCTACTGCGACGATCGCCGGGATCAGACACGAGATACCGCGCTGTACCGACACGTCCGAATTCGAAAGCGTGCGGCGCGCCGCGCACCACAGCATCACGGTGATCAACGTGGTCGGCGCGATGAACGACATCAAACGCAGCAGCACCGTCAAGGCATCGTGGAACGAGGTTGATTCGGCAACTGCTGCCATCAGCGCCAGTGCAACAACGGTTCCGATAACTCGCAGAAGCACGCCCATGTTGCAACCGTCGGGAATGACTCGGCGCGGCGTCGGCACCGCTGTCTCATCGCGCGCCAGCGGCCCTTTAAGCGTGGGGGATGATGGCGGCTTCACGAACTTATACTCACCCAGTCACCCCGTTGATGCCCTTCGATCGATTATGTCAGAGCAACCAACAATATCCGTCGATCCATTAGCGTCGAAAAGCACCGCATGGTCAGGGCGATTCGACGAACCGGTGGCTGATTTCGTGCTGCGCTACACGGCATCGGTCGGGTTCGATCGAAGGCTTGCCTTCGCGGACATCGAAGGTTCGCTCGCGCACGCGGCGATGCTGCACGAGTGCGGCATCATCAACGCCAGCGAACTGGCTGAGATTCAGCGCGGGCTGCGGCAGATTCGCGAAGAGATCGAAGGCAATCGGTTCGAATGGAAACTCGAGCTGGAAGACGTCCATCTGAACATCGAGAACCGCCTGACCGATCTGGTCGGCGACGCCGGCAAGCGGCTGCACACCGGGCGCTCCCGCAATGATCAGATTGCGACCGACACACGCCTGTGGCTGCGCGGCGAGATCGATCGCATCGTCTGCCTGATCGATGGCCTGCAGCACGCGCTGGTCGAGCTCGCCGAGCGTCACGCGTCGACCGTGATGCCCGGGTTCACGCACATGCAGGTCGCGCAGCCGGTGACCGTGGGCCATCACTTGATGGCCTACGCCGAAATGTTCGAGCGCGATCGCAACCGCTTGCTCGATGCGCGCAAGCGTGTCAATTGTCTGCCGCTGGGAGCAGCCGCGCTGGCGGGGACGACGTATCCGATCGACCGCACCTTTGTCGCACAACGGCTCGGCTTCGATTCGATCGCCGAAAATTCGCTGGACGCCGTCAGCGATCGCGATTTCGCAATCGAGTTCTGCGCCGCCGCCGCGCTGGTCATGACGCACATCTCGCGGCTGGCTGAAGAACTGGTGATCTGGATGAGCCCGCGCTACGCGTTCATTGCCCTGCCCGATCGCTATACGACCGGCTCGTCGATCATGCCGCAGAAAAGAAATCCGGACGTGCCGGAGCTGGCGCGTGGCAAGGCCGGCCGCGTCACCGGGCACTTGATGGCTCTGTTAATGGTGATGAAGGGTCAGCCGCTCGCCTACAACAAGGACAATCAGGAGGATAAAGAGGCGCTGTTCGACACCGTCGACACGGTGGCCGACACCTTGCGTGCGTTTTCCGAGATGGTCCCGGGCATCGAGGTCGATGCCGATTCGATGCGCGCCGCCGCCGAAGAAGGCTATGCAACCGCCACCGATTTGGCCGACTATCTGGTGAAAAAAGGCGTGGCGTTTCGGGACGCGCACGAAGCGGTAG
>JACCZX010000132.1 GCA_013695705.1 Burkholderiaceae bacterium
ACGTCCTTCCCAGACTGGCCCACTTGCGGCTTGTAATCGCGATCGCACTCACGGCGATCCTTGGACTCGACATTGATTACGGCGGCGGCGAGCACGCCAGCCAGGGCGATTGCTGTACTGCTGCGAACAAAACGCGACATCGAAATTCTCCTTGTGCTCAGACGTGCGACTGAATCATGCATGAGGTTGACTGGAATATCCCGGTGCTCGCAGCCGGTCTCCATCGGGACTTTGGCCTCCACGAGCACAAATCGAGCCGATCATGTACCGACCCCTGCGCGGAGGCAATCTGGATTATCAGCGATTGACATCGACCACTACGCGGCCGCGGATTTCGCCTGCCAGGATCGCCCGGCCGGCATCCATGGCGTCGGCCAGCGCGATTTCGCGCGTTATCGCACCGAGCTGGGCGCGGTCCAATTCGTGCGCCAATTTTTGCCACGCCTGGTCCCGGCGCGCGCTTGGGCACATTACGGAATCAACGCCGATAAGCCGCGCACCGCGCAAAATAAAAGGCGCCACTGTGGCCGGAAAGTCCATCCCTTGCGCCAGCCCGCACGCCACCGCCACGCCGCCGTAGCGCAACTGAGCGCACGCGTTGGCTAGCGTGTGGCTACCGACCGAATCAATTACGCCCGACCAACGCTCCTTCTGCAGTGGCTTGCCGGACGCCGACAATTCGGCGCGATCGATGACTTCCGAAGCTCCAAGTCCGCGCAGATACTCGGCTTCGTTCAATCTTCCCGTGCTGGCGACGACGCGATATCCACGCTTGGCAAGAATCGCCACTGCAAAGGAGCCGACGCCACCGCTGGCGCCGGTCACCAGAACTTCTCCGCTGGCCACACCGGCGTCCGTGAGCGCCATCGCGGCGAGCATTGCGGTGTAACCCGCGGTGCCAATCGACATCGCGTCGCGTGTCGACAAAGGAGTTGGTATCGGCACCAGCTGTTCGCCCTTGTAGCGCCCACGTTGTGCCAGGCCGCCCCACATCGTTTCGCCGGCGCCCCAGCCGTTGAGCACCACGCGGTCGCCCACACGCTGAGTCGATGAGTTGCTGTCTACGACACTGCCGGCGCAATCAACGCCCGGCACCATCGGCCATTTGCGGACCACCGGCGACTTGTTGGTCAGCGCAAGCCCGTCCTTGTAGTTGATCGTCGAATACTCGATGGCGACCGTGGTGTCCGCCTCTGAAGTATTGGAATGAAGCTCGGCTTCGTCCAGATCGCGCAACTCCGCGCGAAATTGATCGACCTTGGTCAAATAAATTGCTTTGAACATTCGCAAACGAAAGGCGTGCACGGCAGCGGGCCAGAACGATACTACGGTCCATGAAGCGCTCGCACGATTGTGCTGGAAGTTCGCAACATGGCGCCGATCAGACGGGTTAGCCGACTGTCGAGTCTCTTTTCCACTATTTATCGTCGGCTGGCGCGTGCATCGTGGCAGAATCGACCGCAGTCATACAACGCGTCACAGGAGCACGTTGGCATCGACCGTCATTCCGCTGCGACAAGCTGCAGTTGAGAGTTCACTCAAGCGAGCGGCTTTTGAGTATGCCGGCGTCGCAATGGTGTGCGTCAACGCCTCCGGCCAGATTCTTGCGCTCAATTTAGATGCCGCCTCTTTAGTCGGTGGCGATTCGCCGATCGGTCGCAGCGTCGCCGAACTTCTTTCGTTCCCTAGTCACAAGGCATTTTCGCGTCGCTGGAATCGGCTGTGGGCAATGGCTGCCCGCGGCACGAATGCAAGCGTAGAAACCAAGTTGCCGTTGCGGGGCGGCAGTCGCCTGACCGCGCGCATCGCGCTGCGCCTGTTTCGTTTCGAGCAGGAAGAGTTTGCGTCGATCGCCATCACCGACACCGGGCAGGCGCGTGGCGAGGCTAAGCAGATGCAAGTCGGTGAAGCACGCGCGCGCGCCCTTGCGCAGCATCAGACGGAGCTGACCGTCGTGCTAAACGAAGATCGGCGCGTGGTCTACGCCAGCGCTGCATTGGAGCCGATCACAGGCGAGCAGGTAATCGATGTTCTTGGTTCGCCGTTCGAGTTCATTCTCGATCAGCCGTCGCGGATTGAATTTCGGCGCGCGGTGGATCGGCTACTGCGCGAGCAACCGGGCGATCGGCAGGCTTCGCCGTTGTTGTTGCGCACTCGTGCCGCGCTGTCAGGCCATGGCCGCAGCATCTCGTGCGTAATTTCGAATCGGCTCGATGATTCCAGAGTGCGCGGACTGGTATTAACAGCGCGCGATCTGGGTCCGGCCGAACGCGCACAGGCGCGTCGCCTTCGTTTCCGTGAGCGATTACTGGAGCTGGCAATCCAGCCGAAGACGGATTTCACGCATTCGTTGTCGAGCATTTTGCGTACTGCCACTGAAGTGCTCGACGTCGGTGCGGTGGGCTTCTGGCGCTTGTCGCACGACGGTGAAGTTCTGCGCTGTGAATCTTTGTTCGACCGCGCGAGCGATCGATTCATGCGCGACTGGGTAGGGCGCGAGTTGACCGCTACCCGCTTCCCTGCATATTTTGCGCAGTTGATGAATCGTCAGCCGGTCATCATCACTGATACCCACACCTCGCGACTTACGACGTCGTTCTCCGGTGATCGCAGCTGGTCACGGGTGCGCGCGATGCTCGATGTCCCGGTATTGGTCCAGGGAGAAATCAGCGGCGTGCTGAGTTTGCAGCACTACGAGTCACGTCCATGGGACGACGACGACGTGAGTTTTGCCAACACAACTTCGCTGATGCTTGCGCTGGCGCTCGAGGCCGCGCAGCGACAGGAAGCGGAAACGCGGATCGAGCACCTTGCGTGGTACGACGGCTTGACCGGATTGCCCAATCGCAATTTGTTGCGTGAAACGCTGCGCGATCTGATCATGACCGCGGCCAATCGCAAGCGCCGCATGGCGGTGATGCTGATCGACCTCGATCGTTTCAAGGACGTCAATGACACACTCGGTCATCTTGTCGGCGATGCGTTGATCAAATCCGCCGCCGACGTGTTGGGTGAAACTGTCGGGGACGCCGGCGTGGTCGCGCGCCTGGGCGGCGACGAATTTGTCGTCCTGGTCAACGAGTTCATCCATCGACAGGAAGTCGCACTACTGGCGGCAAGAATCGCACAGTCGCTAAACCGAACCGACCTGGTGCCTAAGGTTGATACCCAAGTGTCGGCCTCGATCGGCGTCGCCCTGTTTCCAGAGCACGGTCGCGACATGAGCACGCTTCTCAAGAACGCCGATGCGGCGATGTATCAGGCCAAGCGTGATGGCCGCAATCAATTCAGCTTCTTTAACCCGATCCGCTACGAGCGCGCGGCGCGTGAAGTGCAGCTTGGCATTGAGCTTGTAAAGGCGGTGTCAAGTGAAACGTCGCAGTTCATTTGCGAGTACCAGCCACAGATCGAGATGACCAGTGGGCGCGTGGTCGGCCTCGAAGCGTTGATCCGCTGGAAGCATCCGGTGCACGGGATCCTGACGCCGGATCGCTTTATCGGCGTGGCTGAAGTAAGCGGACTATCGGAGCGGATCACGCGCTGGGTATTGAACGAGGTGTGCTCGCAAATCAATCGCTGGCGAGAGGTGCGCCCCGATTTCGATGTGCCGGTAGCGGTAAATGTCGCCGGCCGCGAAATGGGATCGACCGCGCTGCCGGCTCTGGTGCGCGCCGCGCTTTCAAGACATGCAATCGATCCGAAGTTGATCGTGATCGAGATTACCGAACGCACGCTGGTCAGAGAAAGCGAAATTAACAACGACGTGCTGGCCGAGCTTGCGGCACTGGGCGTTGGGCTGGTGTTGGACGACTTCGGCACTGGCTATTCGATGCTTGGCTACTTGAAACGCATGCCGTTTACTGCGCTGAAAATCGACCAGTCGTTCATCGAAGGCATCCCCGGTGACGCCGACAGCCGCGCCATCGTGCACGCGATGCTCGCGGTAGCGCGCCATTTCAAGCTCAAAGTCGTTGCGGAAGGCGTCGAGTCGATCGAACAGGTCGAGTACATGCGCGAAATCGGCTGCGAGTTTGCACAGGGATTTTTCTACGCCCGCGCGCTTTCTTCCGGAACCATCCTCGACTATCTCGCGCGCTCCGGCGCTTAGCGCCCTGCCGATAGCCTCGTAAGATGGCGGCGAATCGGAGAAGCTTTATGAACCATGAGCACATCGTTGTTGAGACCCGCGATCGGGTTGGGCTGATCACTTTGAATCGCCCCAAAGCGCTCAACGCTCTCAATGACAAGCTGATGGACGAACTAGGTGTTGCTCTGCTCGGCTTCGATGCAGACGATGGCATTGGCGCGATCGTCATCACCGGCAGCGACAAGGCGTTTGCCGCCGGCGCCGACATAGGCGCGATGAGCTCGTGGTCGTACATGGACGTTTTCAAGTCCGACTACATCACGCGCAACTGGGAAACCATCAAGCGCATTCGCAAGCCGGTGATCGCCGCCGTAGGCGGGTTCGCGCTCGGCGGTGGTTGCGAGTTGGCAATGATGTGCGACATCATCATCGCCGCCGACTCTGCCAAATTCGGACAACCCGAGATCAAGCTCGGCATCATCCCTGGGGCGGGCGGCTCTCAGCGGCTGCCTCGTGCGGTTGGTAAGGCCAAGGCAATGGATCTCGTGCTGTCGGCCAGAATGATGGACGCAGCCGAAGCAGAGCGCGCCGGGCTGGTGTCGCGCGTAGTTCCGGCCGCGACTCTGTTGGACGAAGCGCTCAAGACGGCCGCCACCATCGCGAGCTTCTCGCTGCCGGCCGTCATGATGGCGAAGGAAGCGATCAATCGCGCTTATGAATTGCCGCTTGCGGAAGGAGTCTTATTCGAGCGGCGCTTGTTTCATTCTTTGTTCGCGACGGTGGATCAGAAGGAAGGTATGTCCGCGTTTGTCGATAAGCGCTCGCCTCGGTTTGAGCACCGATAAGCGCGCCGAAAAAATATTCATCGCCGATAGTTGCGGCGACTTCCAATCCTCGTTTCGATCGCAAAACGAGGCTCTGCGACGGTTCAGAGGGCGCTTTGCAATCTGACCCGCAGTGCTGCTTGACAGCATTTCCGCAGACCGCCATAATCGCGCCCCTTTGCTGCACCCGTCATCGCTGCGACATCAAAAGCGCATACGACGCGTGCCTCGTTCTTTAAAAATGAAACAGCCGATAAGTGTGGGCGCTTAATGAACGGCGCAACCAGGTCGAAAAGTCTCACGGCTATTGATCTGGCTGAACTCAAAGCATTAGTGCTCACGCAATGGAAAGAG
>JACCZX010000143.1 GCA_013695705.1 Burkholderiaceae bacterium
GTGTTCCTGCTACTGCCATTCATGCTTTGGTTCGGGGCAGTTTGTCCGATGCGGAAGTGTACGGCTTGATTGTGCCGCGCCGGACCCTTGCCCATCGTGTTGCCAATGGCCAGCCTTTGTCGAAAGAGGAATCGGATAAGGCCATCCGGGTAGCAAGAATTATCGCGTACGCGGAGGTCGTCTTTGGCGAACCCGAGCGGGCTTGGCGATGGCTTCGGAAAGCGAAGCGGCAGTTCGAAGGGATCTCACCTATCGAGATGCTCGCAACGGAAACCGGCGCCCGGCTGGTGGAAGAACTTATCGCACAGATCGATGACGGCATTGCGGCTTGACGCTTTGGCGGGTCAGCAATCGCAAGACGCTTGACGGTAGAGGCGGTCTGTCAACGTCAGCACGCTGGCATACACGCGGACACCGCATCGTATATTGCGCAAATAGTCCCGCTGCTGCTCTGCTCGAAGTTCTGGTACACACGGAAGTAGACGTTGGCGACATGCCTGTCCGCATTCGTTATCTGGAGATCAAGGCGCCCGATTCTATGACGCCGGAGCCCGCCGATCTGCCCGCCCTTGGAGCGGATTGGCAGGAAGACATGGATGTCACGCGCTGGTACGGAGATGCGTGGCTGCGGTCGCGTCGTAGTTCCATGCTCCAGGTTCCATCGATTATCGTTCCGGAGACCTGGAATGTGCTGATCAACCCTGTACATCCCGAGAGCGTAAACATCCGCGTCGCGAAAGTCCACGAGCGGAGTGTCGATCAAAGGCTGCTGCATGTTGGATAATGGCTTCGATGTGCCGAAGTATAAAAACGCTGCGTCACCCCGAGCCCGCCGCCACGCGCGAAGAAATCGCGGCAGCCGCCCTTCAGTTCGTGCGTAAAGTGAGCGGATACAACAAGCCGTCCAAAGCGAATCAGGCGGCATTCGAAACCGCAGTCGAGGAGATCGCTGCTGCAACAGACCGCCTGCTACAGCGCGTCTCCAAGGTAACTACGTTACTGATTGCCGCTCTAGCTATCCCTCAACCCGCCGACACCATCTATACCAACGGCAAAATCGTTACGCTGTGGAAGGACCGTCCCGTTGTGGAAGCGATCGCCATTCGCGGCAACCGCTTTCTGATCGTCGGGTCGAACAAGGAGGCGCTGGCGGCCGCCGGCCCTTCCACGACGAAGATCGATCTCGGCGGACGCACTGTCGTCCCCGGATTGATTGAGAGTCATGGGCATCCTATTGGCGCTGCGCTGGCGGAGCAGGACGGACCTCTGCCGGCGATGCGCTCCATTGCGGAGATTCAGGATTACATTCGCAAACAGACGGTATCGCTGCCGCCGGACCGCCTGATCTTCGTCCCCAAGATCTATCCTTCGCGCCTGAAAGAGCGGAGATACCCCACCCGGCACGAGCTAGATGTCGCAGCCCCCGGACGGGCTGAGATGTGCGACAACGGCTACGCGGGCGTAATCAACTCCGCGCTGCTCGAGCGGGCCGGGATCGACCGCAACACGCCCCAACCGCCGAACGGCAAGATCATCAAGGACGAACGCGGCGAGCCCACTGGCCTGATCCTGGGAGCGCCCCAACTGCTGAGTAAGTTTCGCCAAAGCCGTCCGCGCACCCACGCAGACATGGTGTGGGCAATCAAGGCCATGCAAAAAGCCTACAACGCCGTCGATATCACCAGCGTGTTCGATCGGTCGCAGGGGCCGGATGGATTTCGCGCCTATCAGGAGGTGCGCGAAAAAGGCGAGATGACAGTGCGGACGAACGTCACCTATTACATCTCCGCGTCCGGCGCCCCGAAAGACGTCGAGGCCGAGATCAAGCGCATCCCGTTCGTCACAGGTTGGGGCGACGATTGGCTTCGCGTGGGTCCGCTCAAGACCACGGTCGACGGTGGCATACTCATCGGCACTGCGTATCTGCGCGAGCCCTATGGCATGAATACGCAGATCTACGGTTACACCGATCCGGATTATCGCGGGGTCCTGGCTGTGACGAAAGAAAACCTGTTCACGATGGCGCGAGTGGCGAACGAGCTCGGCTGGCAAATGACTGCCCATGCCACCGGAGGCGGCGCGCTCGATCTGCTGCTGGATGCTTATGAACAGGCCGACCGTCAGAAGCCGATTGCCGGCCGTCGCTTCAACGTAATGCATGCCAATTTTCCTAATGCCGCGGCGGTGGAGCGGGCGAAGAAACTCGGAGTCGTCTTCGATAGCCAGATCGCGTGGTACCACGCCGATGCCGACGCGCTGAAAGAT
>JACCZX010000156.1 GCA_013695705.1 Burkholderiaceae bacterium
GCGCTGTCGGGCGGCCAGCGCAGCCGGGTGTTGCTGGCGCGGGCGTTATATCGGCAGCCGCAGATACTGTTTCTGGATGAAACGTTCGATCAGCTGGACCTGGCAAAGGAACGAACGATCACCGACGGCTTGCGCAAGACCGGAATCGGACTGGTAATCGTCAGCCACCGCCCGGAAACAGTCGGGGCGGTGGATCGGATCGTCAGGCTGGGCGAGACTACTGCCGTAAGTAGCCAGCTTGCTGCTTAGGGCCACTAATTTGGACTGGCAATCGGCCGGCACGGTGCAGAACTAAACAACGACACACACACCTCCGCCGCCACTCACCATGTCGAGTTCGAGCATCGACAATTCGACTTCTTGTACAGCAGTTGCGACGAGTGCTTCTTCGGCAGCGGCAAATTCGATGTTGGTCATTACTAGTCCTTGGGTGGTTGAAGCAAGGGACGATCCCTTGAGTGCAAGTCTGATCGTTTAATAAGCCACGAGAATCCCTCGCTTTTGGTCGATTTCACTTGGTCTCAGCAGTCATAACGCTGAGAGAATTGCGGAATCTTCGTCACCATTCAGATGGTCGAGCAGACTTCACATCAGCAGGAGCTTGAGTCTATTGAAAGCGAGATCAAGGCGAACCTAAACGCTCCTCGCGCGGACACCCTCGTTCTGCTCAATGACGCACTACGAAAACTAAAGTACATACCGCTCCACGTCGATCCGAAGCGGCGCATCAATTGTTTGATCGACATTGCGCATCAGTTCTTCCATCAGGGCCAAAACGCCTTTGGCGGGGTAGAGCCCGCAGCGATGGCCGTGATGTTAGCGGGGGAGTCTGACGACCGTGCCCTATTGAGGCGTGCTTTGACATTACAAGGCGTAGTGCTTGTTTATACGAATAACCCCGGTGATGCAATTACGGCACTCGCACGGGCGCTCGAGATAGCAGAAGAAATTAACGATGACGTCGGTAAGGTCGGAGTCTGGATAAATCTCGGACAGGCGTTTTACGAATCCGCTCTGTATGCGGATGCCAGCGACTGTGCACAACGAGCGAGCTTCTTAGCTACCGGTGTTGCGCACCTTCGATCGTTGAAGGCAGTCGCACTCGCGAACTGGGCGTTGTATTGCCTGCACTTGCAGGAGTACGAGGCGGGCTTGAATGGTGTCCGC
This sequence comes from Burkholderiaceae bacterium, assembly GCA_013695705.1. Lineage (GTDB taxonomy): Bacteria > Pseudomonadota > Gammaproteobacteria > Burkholderiales > Burkholderiaceae_F > JACCZX01. Next base: position 1,168 of record JACCZX010000156.1, read on the forward strand.
GACGCGATCGGACTTAGCCACAGCCCAGAGACGCCAGCAGATGTGTTTGCACGTGTCATTGCTGAGGGAACTCATACGAGGCTATTGCTTGCACTGGGACGGCTCGGTGAAGCAGCTGAGAGGGCGCAGATAGCTAGAGAGCTTGCGCCAAAAGCGCGCTCCATCAGGGCCGACATTTCAGCGGCATGCTCGGAGGGACTGGTCGAGGTGTATTCGGGGTTGAGCGATGTCGGACTGTCGAGGGCCATGGCCGCTCTGGAGAAAGCCAGGTCGGTGAAACCGCAGCTTCGGGAGACGCTCTTGGCGCTCGTGCAGGCGAATGAGAGAGCTGGCAGGCCCGAGCGCGCGCTTGCATTGCACCGTGAGTTGACGCTGCATATCCGCAAGGCCCAGCACGACAGCATTGTTAAGCATCAGGAGTTGCACTTGCAGCAACTCGAAGCGCCGAGTCAGTTTCCTGAGCAGCTGTTAACTAACAAAGAAGCCGAGTTAAGCGACAAAATCGCGGCGCAAACCGTCGGTGTCAAGCAAGGCGATTTGCTTGAACAAATCGCCTTTACCGCCGAGATGCGAGACGACCCCACCGGCGAGCATTGCTATCGAGTAGCGAAATTGTCGTCGCTCTTGGCGAGGCAGCTCGGCCAATCGGATGACGCGTGCGAAACGATTGATCTCGCAGCTCGTTTGCATGACATCGGCAAAGTCGGCATTCCCGATTCACTGATGCAGAAGCCTCAACCTTTGTCGGAAGGAGAGCGTCAAATTTTGCGTACGCACGCCGCGACCGGTGCGGATTTGCTTTCTAAAACGAAAGTTTCGTACAGCGAGCTCGCTAGCGACATAGCGAGGCATCATCATGAGAGGTGGGATGGGAACGGCTACCCGGAAGGCATTTCGGGCTCTGCTATTCCGTTGGCTGCACGTATTGTCGGTTTATGCGACAGCTACGACGCTCTAACCCATGAAAAAGCCTATCGCCGCGCATTTTCCAGCGACGAGGCGGTTAGCGAGATTCTTCGGTTGCGCGAACTCCAGTTTGACCCCCAATTGGTCGATCTCTTCGTTCCTATGGTGATGAGCCTACGGGGAGAGCACGACAATCTCGACGATTTTTTGGGTGCAGCCGCTCGGCAAACAGCGCTCAATGTCGCGCGTCAGAAAATTGCAGAGTCCTTGGCCAAGCCGATCGCGGGCTTTGGTCCGCCAGACGCACCGTCTCCCGTCGACCGCAGGGTGATTCGGCGCACTTTGCCTAGACCGCTTTAAGCGGCGCAATGCTTCGTCTAGCAGGCCAGACCCACCTTAGAAACTAGTGCCGCGGAATGCAGGCAAGCCGACGCGCTGCCGAGTCGTCGAGCCAGCCGTCCTCGGCCAAGGCGCGGATGCGCGCAACCGTGTCCAGGTCGGCGCGCTCGTACGCCTGCTCGCGCAAGGCCAGCGTGACGCCGCCTAGTTCGCCCTTTTCCGGCGCCTCATCGGATTCGTACACGAAGCGCAGGAACAACAGCTCAGGCTGCGGCTCTTCTATATAGATGCTCATTCGGCTGGCGGGCCAGGTTGGGCCGGCCAAGGTGCGAATCTCGCTGCTCTGCTGCGGTACCAGCCGCACCCGGTCGTGAACCTTGAAGCTGCCGAAGTCGAGCGTGCGGTCGAGCTCGATCTGCGTGCCGAGCTCCTGACGCCGATGGATCGTCGCGATCTCGAGCCCGAGGATGAATTCTGTGGGCTGCTCCGCGCGCCGCACCAGGCCGTGCCATAACTGTTCACGCGTCAGCGTGTCGAGCAGCGGCATCAATGGGTCGTTGATCTGGATCAGATGTTCGTAGCGCACAGCGGAATTCTGCCTCAGCCGCCTGCGGCACGCCTTGGTGCGGCGCCTCCCAGTGCGTTCCCGCTTTGCGCCACGTTTCTCCGGCGCGTAGCTTCATTAACCCCTTTTGTCTCCGGTCGGCGTTTCAATGACTCAACTTCAGGAGATTGCGATGCTGATCAAAACGCTGGCCGCCGCCACCGCGCTGGCTCTAAGCACCCTTTCACTGCCCGCCGCAGCGCTTGGATCGACGGTCGACGTCAACGTCGTCGATCGAGTCACGGGTGAAACGCTGCCGGCCTATTGGCACGGCGGCCGTTGGTGGGTCGCGGGTAAGCCGGGCAATCGCTATGCCGTTTCGTTGAACAACCGCAGCGGAGTGCGCACCATGACCGTGATCTCGGTCGATGGCGTCAACGTGATCTCGGGCGAAACTGCCGCGCACGATCAGACCGGTTACGTGCTCAACTACGGCCAGCAGGCGCAGATCACCGGCTGGCGCAAAAACCTGGCGCACGTAGCGGCGTTTGAATTCACCGCGCTGCCCGATTCGTACGCGGCACGCACCGGCCGGCCGGATAACGTAGGCGTTATCGGCGTGGCGGTCTTCCGTGAAAGGGTGCGCTACCAGCCGCCAGCGGCGCCGTCTATTGTGCCGATGCCGCGCTCGCGATCGGAAGCGCCGTACGACTACGGGAGGGATTCGTCCGAAGCACAAGCGGCAAAAACGCCCGCGCCGTCGCTATCAAATGAATCTTCCGCAGACAGTGCGACCTCGGCCCGCAGAGAGCAACGGCTTGGCACCGGCCACGGTCGCAGTGAACACGCGCCGACGCACAACGTGGCGTTCGAGCGCGCGCAATCGACGCCCGACGAAATGATCACGATCCATTACGACAGCCGCGACAACTTGATCGCGATGGGGGTGATTCCGCAGCCTAGGCATCGGCCGCATCACTCGCCGCAACCGTTTCCCGCAACGGCCGGCTTCGTTCCAGATCCGCCGCGGCGCTGGTGATAGCCGGCTGATCTTCGCCCGCTCACCCGCAGTAGCAGGAGGCACAATGCCTCGTAATGAGCGACGAAGATTTGCTGGCCGCGTATGCCCAGGGAGATGCGCGCGCATTCGGTAAGTTGTATGAGCGGCACGAGCGCGCGATTTACCGCTTTTTTCTGCGGCAGGGCACCGCGGCAGAACTGGCAGACGATCTGCTGCAAGAAACGTGGCTGGCGGTGGTGCGCAACGCCGCGAAGTTCGAGCCGCGAGCGAAGTTCACGACTTGGCTGTACACCGTCGCACGTAGCAAGATGATCGATCACTGGCGCGCGCGCGATGATGCGATCTCGCTGGCGTATTTTGCAGGCGATGCTGCCAATGACGACGATGAAGTGATGATCGATATTCCCGCGAGCGATGCGCAACGGCCCGATCATCAGGCAATCGCTCGCGCAGAAGCACGCGCATTCGTCGCCGCAGTTGAGGCATTGCCGCCGCCACAGCGGGAAGCGTTTCTGCTGCAAGTTGAGGGTGGTCTGTCGCTTGACGAAATCGCCACTGCGACCGGTGCCGCGCATGAGACGGTAAAAAGCCGGTTACGTTATGCAATGAACAAGCTGCGTTCGGCGATGGAGGGATGGAAATGAACGGCCGCGGAAAAGGCAGTGGTGATGGCTCGGCCGCTGACGATCTGGTGCGGCGCTATCACGCGTCAAGCGCCGAGTTGAACGAACAACCAGCCGCGTCCGCACGCGCTGCGATCCTGGCGGCTGCTGCGCGCGAAACGCGGGCGCGGCCCATCATTGCAGATGCGCCGTATCAGAAGCCCGGCACGACGCGCTGGCCGCTGGCGGCCGCGGCCGCTGTGATGTTATCGACGTTGGCGGTGATGCTCGCGGTCCGCACGAACGACGAGATGCCGCAATTCGAGTCTCCGCAAACACCAGCGAGCAGGGCCGCTGAAAATCCTGCACTGACGCCGGTATCGCCACCCGTGGCATCGATCGATCCAGCGCAGCCGTTAGAGCAGGCTGCATCACCGCCCACTGAGAGTCGGCGGTCGGCGGCCCGCAATGTGGCGCCGAAGGTGCAGCGCGAGCGCGGCGTGGACGCGGTCGCCGATTCGCAGAGGGAGTTGCAGCAAAGCGTGCCTTCTGCAACGACGATGAATCAACCCGCAAACGTTCCTGCCGCCACGCCTGCATTGCCCACGCCCGCGCCGAATGCGAAGGAAGCGAAGCTTCGCGCTGAGGAGGCGGTGAGCGGAGCCACGGCGCGACCGCGCTCGACTGCGCCGGCCGAGGCTGACGCGCGGCGTGATTCCGCGCCCACCATGCCCCCGGCGCCATCGTTGGCCAAGCCGAGCGAGCGCAGTCAGGCAGAGGAGCCGGCCGCCCTTTGGCTTGAACGAATTATCAAATTGCGGCGCGATGGCCGGCACGACGAAGCCGACGCCGAGCTCAGGCGCTTTCGTGAGCGGTATCCGCAAGTTCAACTGCCGGCGGACGCGTTGCCGGCAACAGGCACGCGTTAGCCGCCGTGAGGTTTGATTCGACGTGCAAGTCGACCACCTGCAGCTTCCATGGCGCGCGCGCTGACAGCGCTTGTACCGCGAGTCGCGCTGCATCGGCTTCGAACACGCGCGGGGCACTGCGCGCCAGCTCGAGCGCGGCGTGCAGTGATCGCACGGTGCCAAGCCAACACCAGTGATCGAACACGTGCCACTCCTCGCGAAAACGCGCTGCGTTGTTCTCCACCAGAGCGACAGCGTTTGAGTGCGGCCACGCCGGCAATAACCATGACAGCAACAAGTTCCTGAGCCGCGCAACGTGGTCAGCATGCGACTCTGCGCCCACACACGCGCCACGGCAGCGCCGGAGCTGCTGGTTAAAGCACGGTGTGCCGTCGCGAATCGCTTTGCGTCGACCTTCGAGCCCGAGCGTTTTCAGACACAGCTGATGTTCGGTAGCTAACGCCGCCATCCAGCGGCGCAGAGACGAGCGCGATGAAAATGGCCCGTACCAGCGGCCGAGGCCGGCTAGATCGAAGGCGGCTGCGTTTAAAAGTGTCGCGCATCCATCGTCGTCAAAAGCGAGCAGCACCTGATTTAATTTGCGGCGTGACGCAACGTTGTGCGCCGGCAGCCGCGTTTTTATCAGTTCGGATTCGCGCAGCAGCGCGCCCAGCTCACCTGCTGTCTCCTCCCATTCGAGCCGATGAATCTCCTGCGACAGTCGTAGCTCGCGCTCCACTCGATGCTCGGCGTTGAAGTGGCCAGCTACGCGCGCGCGCAAGTCGACGCTCTTGCCGATATAGATCGGATGCTCGTTTAACCCGAAGAACATATAAACACCCGGCGCGTGCGGCAGCGCGTCGATTGCCTCGGGCGCAAGATTCGGCGGCAGCGCCGGCCGCCGTAACAATGCGCGCACGGCTCGTTCGATCTCCGTTGGCGGATGGCGGTCGGCGAGCTTCTGCAACAAGCGCCACAGCACGCGCGCGTCACCGAGCGCCCGATGCCTTTGCTCACCGTCGATACCGAAGCGATCGATAATGGCGTCCAGCGTATGCGGAGTACGGTCGGGATATAGATAGCGACTCAGCCGTACCGTGCACAGGGTTTTGGCCGCGTATGAAACTCCAGCACGGCCAAATTCTGCGCGAACGAATCCATAATCGAAGCGCGCGTTGTGTGCGACGAAAATTGCGCCATCCAAATGATCGAGCAGCGCGTCTGCGATGTCGGCGAACAACGGCGCCGCGCGCACCATCTCATTTGAAATACCGGTCAGCCACTGAATTTCCGTGGGGATCGGCACGCCTGGGTTGACCAGTGTCGACCACTCCTTGACGCGTATCGCGTCATCATCGAAATCGACGCGCACGACGCCAATTTCGGTCACGCGCTCGCGTGCTGGGCTCGAGCCCGTCGTTTCTACGTCGACAAACGCGAGACGTGGAGCCAGCGTGGGAAATCTCATGCGACATTATGTTTCACGTGACACGGGCATACTTAGAAAAAGAGAAGCCGGAGAGACTCGATGACATCGCCGGAAGCCAGGCCGGAACTTGATAAGGTCGCGCGGCTCGATGCGGTCGTTGCATTGATCAACCAGCGCAATCCGGCCGCAGAACAAGCGTCGTTGGTAACGTTTGCGCGCGGTTATTTTCAGCGAGTCGATCCCGAAGACCTCGTGTCGCGCAACGTCGAAGATCTGTACGGCGCGCTGCTTTCGCACTGGCAGTTTGCACGCAGCCGCGAAGCTGGGCGTGCGAAGGTCCGGGTACTCAATCCCGGCGCCGGAGAGCATGGCTGGTCATCGCGTCACACCGTGGTCGAAATCGTCAACGACGACATGCCGTTTTTGGTCGACTCTTCAACGATGGAGGTCAACCATCAAGGGCTGACGCTGCATCTGATCGTGCATCCGATCTTTGCGGTTCAGCGCGACGCCAGCGGAACTTTGCAAACGCTTGAGTCGCGCGATAAGAAAACCGACGCGCCGCGCGAGTCATTCATGCATATCGAAGTCGACCGGGTAACCGACCCGGCAGTGCGCGCGGAATTGTGCGAAGGCCTCGAGCGTGTTCTGGCCGACGTGCGTGCCGCGGTTGTCGATTGGAAATCAATGGTCGCGCAGCTGCGAGCGGTCATCGAGGAAATCGATAGTCAGCCGCCGCCGCTGGCGAGCGAAGAACTCGCCGAAAGCCGCGCATTCCTGCAATGGCTGACCGAAGATCATCTGTTGCTGCTCGGCTATCGGCGACACGACCTTGCGACGGTCGATGGCGAGGATGCATTGCGATTGATCGCGGGCAGCGGTCTCGG
>JACCZX010000194.1 GCA_013695705.1 Burkholderiaceae bacterium
TTACTGCACATGCGCGAGTAGCGCACTTCGAGGGTTTCCAACCCGCGATGCACCAGCCACGCTTCGTGCGGCCCCGGTACTGCACCGGCGATCTTGCGCCAGTCGCGCACTGCGTCGATCAACGACTGATTGCGTGAGCTGACGTGGCCGAAGAGCACATCGGAATGGCCATTGAGTGCCTTGGTGTCGGCAGAGACAACGATGTCGGCGCCGTGATCAAGCGGACGCTGACCAAGCGGGGTCATCGTCGTGTTATCGACAGCGACAATTGCGCCGGCCGCCCGCGCCCGTTCAGCAACTGCCGCAATATCTGCGATGTCGAGGGCGGGATTCGAAGGCGTTTCGATCCAGACCAACCGGTAACCGTCGAACACGCGCGCCGCGACTTCAGCGGTCGCACACAAGTCGACCGCCACGTTCATCGGCTTCAGATATTTTTCGGCAAACAAGCGCACGGTGTAGTAACCGTCGGACGGCAGCAATATGCGGTCACCTGATTTCAACGTGCCGTAAAGCACGGCAGCGATCGCCGCCATGCCCGAGGGAAACGTGACCGTCTCCGCATCTTCGAGAATCGCCAACGCATCTTCAAGCGCGGTCCACGTCGGATTGGCCCAGCGCGCGTATTGATAGACGCCGCTCGGATCAGGGGCCAATTGGTACACGGACGTGTTGACAATCGGCGGCGCAAATGCCTCGCCAATCTGCGTTGATGCCGTGGTGTGATGCAGGCAGCGCGCGAAGCGCTCGTCGGAACTGGTCATGATGCTCCTTGATAGCACCTACGTTACCTGCCTTCCAGTTGACGACCCGACGCCCTCTCTGAAACGCCCGTCGATTCCCCACTGTCGGCTTCCCGCGCAAACGCGATCGGCAGGTGCGCAAGCGGAACGCGAACCGCGATCGTTTACGTGAGTATTCACGCAACATCCGAGGCAGCACCCGGAGACGCGATACTGCGTTGTATGGGCCGCGGTGTTATGCGTGCGATACGCGGTCTCGCGCAACGGTTTGCTAGAGTCGACATACGCCATGCCTAACTTGAAACACGCACTGAAGGCTCGACTGGCTCAACCCGGTCTGATCGTGGCGCCCGGGGTATTCGACATGGTGTCGCTGCGGCTGGCTGACGCCTTCGGCTTCGATGCGCTGTACATGAGCGGCTTCGGCACGGTCGCCTCGCACCTCGGTTTGCCCGACGCGGGTCTTGCAACCTACAGCGACATGCTGGGGCGCGTTACCGCGATGGCGGCGATGGCGCAAACGCCGCTGATTGCCGATGCCGACACGGGCTACGGCGGGTTGCTGAACCTGCGCCACACGGTGCGCGGCTACGAAGCCGCGGGCGCCGCGGCGATTCAACTCGAAGATCAGGAGTTTCCGAAGAAGTGCGGCCACACCCCGGGCCGGCGCGTGATCGCGATGACCGATATGGTGGCGAAGATTCGCGTGGCAACCGACGCGCGTGATTCGCCGGACTTTTTGGTGATCGCGCGCACCGATGCACGCTCTGCGCTCGGGCTTGAAGAGGCGCTGCGCCGCGCGGAGGCGTACGCGCGCGCCGGCGCCGATGTGCTTTTCGTAGAATCGCCGGAGTCGATCGACGAGATGCGCCGCATCGGAAGCGCCTTCGATCTGCCGCTGGTGGCCAACATGGTGGAAAATGGACGCACGCCGGTGCTGACGCGTGCCGAGCTCGAATCGATCGGCTACAAGATCGCTATCTTTCCGGTCTCGGGGTTGCTCGCCGCCCTGCACTCGATGACCAGCGTGTACCGGAAGTTGAAAGTCAACGGCTCAACCAAGGGAATCGATGTCCCACTCGCCGACTTCAGCGAGCTGACGAAATTGATGGGCTTCGAGGATATTTGGGAATTCGAGAAACGCTACGCCGAACCGGTCGTGGCACAACAGGGAGAAGAAAAATGATTCGCGTGCGACGAAGTCTGCTGATCGCCACCTCACTGACCTTCATCGGCACCTTGCCCGCGCTCGCTCAATCGACGTATCCAAACAAACCGATCCGGCTGATCGTGCCATTTACTACCGGCGGCGTGACAGACACCAGCGCGCGCGTCGTGGCAGATACTCTTGGCAAGCGGCTCGGTCAACAGGTAGTGGTCGACAACCGCCCGGGCGCGTCGGGCAACATCGGAACGCAATTAGTCGCTGCGGCTGAGCCCGACGGTTACACCTTGCTGCTCGGGTTCGACGGCACGATGGTGATCAACCCGCACGTGTTTGACAAGGTGCCATTTAACACTGTGCGCGACTTCGCGCCGGTGGGCAAGATCGGCGACGCGATCTTGATCCTGGTCGCACATCCCGGATTGCCCGCAAAGAATCTGCGCGACATTCTGGCGCTGTCGAAAACGCAGTCGGGTGGATTGTTCTACGGCACCTCGGGCACCGGCGGCACGCCTCACATTGCGGGCGAACTGCTGAAGCAACGGACCGGCGCCAATCTGACGCACGTGCCGTACAAGGGCGGCGGTCAGGCGATCATCGACGTGATCGGCGGCAACATTGCGCTGGTGTACACCGCGGTGGCCGGCGCACATCAACATGTGAAGTCGGGCAAGCTGATCGGAGTGGCGGTCTCAAGCGCGCAGCGCTCTTCGTCGCTACCTGATGTGCCGACCTTCATCGAAAGCGGTGTGCCTGATTTCGAAATCAATTCGTGGGTCGGCATCCTGGCGCCGGCAAAAACGCCGAAGGCGATACTCGACAAGCTAAACGCCGAACTCAGCGCGGTGCTCTCCGACCCTGAAGTGCGCGAACGCTTGAACTTGCTCGGCATCAACGCAACACCCGGTAGCGCCGACAAGTTCGGCGAAGACATCAAGCGCGATCTCGCGCGCTATGGCGCCGTGGTCAAGGCGGCGGGGATCAAGGCGGAGTGAATCTTTGCGATCAGCGCCGCTCAGTGCGCTCGATCGCTTCGACATCCGGCGCGTCCAGATACGGCTCGCCCAAGTGTTGCTGCAGCAGCTTCAGGTTGCGACGGTGCGCGCGAAAGTAAATATCGAAAACGTCGCCGGCCAACGGCACCGCGCCGACCGTTGCGTCGATGATCAGGTTGCCGACCATTTTCGTCTGCAGCCAGCGCGATGCGCCGAGCTCGCGCGCCTGAGTGATCAGATACAAGCCGATCGCGGCAGACAGCAGATCGCCCGCAACTGGAATGATGCCGAGCAAGGCGTCGAGGCCGACTTTGGTGCGCAGGATCGGCAGGTCGACGGCGGAATCCATTAATCGCGTCAACGTCACCAGCCGCTCACGCGCACGATGTTTGCGCAGCGCCGCTGATGAGTCGAGCGCGTGCGTCGTGGTTGCCATCAGCCAGACTCGAACGCGACAGCCAAAGGTTGCGCAACTCTCGGCTTATGGGCGATCAGTAGAACATTGGCAAACGGTGTCCCCTGGCTCATCGGCTGCGAGCTGACGACAAAGCCTGTGTCTTGCAACAAGGCGATCCATTCGGCAACCGACCGGAAGTGCAGTCGCGGCCACGGCGTTCCACGCGCGAGGATCGTCACCCAGTCGCCGATCATGGTCAGGTAAAACCGCACACCGGGCAGCGCGTCTCCAACACGGATCAACAAAGTGCCGCCCGGCACCAACGCTTCTTCGGCGCGCCGAAATAGCGCGCGCTGCGCGTCGCGATCGATGTAATGCGCGACATCGAGCATGAACAGGAGGTCGCATTGCGGCAACGCCGCGGTCCGCATGTCGGCAACCGCCAATTCGACGCGGTCGGCGACGTCAGTTAGCGCGCGCTGCGCATTTGCGATCGCGCGCTCTCGTAGATCGAAGCCGTGCAGCGTCCAGCGCCTGGGCGCCGGCGGCCAACCTGCGGGCCACTCGGATGCGGCGCGCGCCTCGCATTCTTCTGCCGCAACGAGCAGCGCTGCAAGAACGCCGAGCCCGCAGCCCACATCAACGATCCGAGCGCCAGCTGCGATCCTGCCGTCGCGCAGCAGCGCTGCGAACACCGGATCGCCGCTCAGTTTTCCACGTGCGAAGTAATAAGGCCCGCGCCCGGCCGAACGAAAACGCGCTGCCGCGCGTGCGACGATCTTGCGAAATGTGGCGTCTGCCGCAGCGACGGATGAGCGGACGGCCGGCCCCTCGTCAGCGGCATGAAGATTATATGCGCCGCTCGCCGCGTGCGCGCCCCGCACCTGCCTCATGCGGCGAGGCCCTGACGCAACGTGACCGAGTGCCATTTTTTTTCAGCCATCGAGGAAAGTACAAGTGGCAGCGCCCCGAGCACGCTCGGCACGCGGCCAGTGGGCAGCTTTCGCCCTTCGATGCCATCGTGCATTAACACGATCGCGCCGGGTGCGAGGCGCCGGACGATGCGTGCCGCGACTCGGCGCGGCTGCGGATCGACGCTGTCGAGCGACCGCACGTTCCACGCTACACAGCGCAGCCCCAAGCGCGCCAATGCGGGCTCGGTCAGCGGGGTACGAATTCCGAACGGAGCGCGGAAAAACCTGGGCGCGACACCCGTGATGTCGGCCAGTGTTTTCTGCGCATCGCCGATATCACGCACGAGTCGCCTGACGCCGTAAAAGCCGAAAGCCCGCGAATGAGCAAACGCATGGTTCTCGACCGCGTGCCCGCGTGCCGTGATCTCGCGCAGCAACTGCGGATGCGCGCGCGCGCGAGCACCGACACAAAAAAACGTCGCCAGCGCCCCGGCCTCATCGAGCAGGTCAAGCACGCGGGGCGTCACATCGACATTGGGACCATCGTCGAACGTCAACGCGATTTCCCTGCGTTCGGCGCACGCCGGCGGCAACTTCGAAATCACAGGCCCCAGTGCGACGCTTCCAGGCGCAAGACAGAACGCAAAGTTCAAAGCATGGCTGCCGGCCATTGCGCCGACTGCCCACGGCCAAACGGCGGGCAGTGCGGCGATGGACGCGATTGCTCCGACGTGACTGCCGGCCAGCAGCCAATGCAGCGGTCCCGGCCGCCAACTACGCGGCGCCAAGGAGTGGTGGAACGTGAAGCGCGACGGATGCGACGCGGGCGATCCTGTCGTTTCGGATTCCTTCACGCCTCGCCCTTGATGGCTACGTACTCTGAAAAAATTCCGAGCACGACGTGCCGCGTGACTTGGGTGAAACCGGCGGCGCGCAATTCTTCAATCACTTGCTGCGGTGGCACACAGGCTTCAATCGAGTCCCAGTAGTAACGCATCAACTGCGGCATGTCGCGCGAGCGCCCGACAATGCGCGCAAGGATCGGGACCAGATGGCGCATGTAAATGCGCAGGCAGCGCGCCGCGTACGCACCCGCCGGTCGCGTGATCTCCAGCACGCACGCTCTACCGCCGGGACGCAGCACGCGGTAGAACTCGCCAAACACCGCGCGCAGATCGGGAACGTGACGCAACGCGTAGCCCATGCTGACAAAGTCGCATGATTGGTCGGCGACGGGCAACGCTTCGGCGTAGCCTTCGATAACGCGCATGCCGTCGGGTAGATGTGCGTGTGCGAGCATGCCGATGCTGGGCTCTACGCCGGTCACGTTGCCGCCGCTGCCGCTCAATCGAGCAGCTTCGATTGCCGTCAAGCCGGTACCGGTGCCTACATCGAGGACCTGCATTCCGTGCGTGAGCCCCGCGCGCTGCAGCGCCTGTCGGCGATACCAGGGCCCGCTGCCGAATGCCATCAAGGATTCCACGCGATCGTAATCGACCGCGGTGGTGTCGAACACGCGCCGCAGCCAGCGATGCCGCCCGGCCTCGTCGGCGTAGTACTCGGTTAACGGGCGGTGTGGCGCCACCGGATTCATTTCTTTCATGCCGCCAACCCGCCGTTAACGCCGATCACCTGGCGCGTAATGTAGGCAGCTTCGGGTGAGATCAAAAAAGCGACTGTTGCTGCAACTTCATCGGGCTCGCCCAGCCGTCCGGCGGGAATCATTTTCATTATCTCCTCGACCGGCAGATCGCGCGTCATGTCAGTGGCAATCAAGCCGGGGGCTACGCAGTTAACGGTGATATTGCGGCTCGCGAGTTCGAGCGCCAGAGAGCGCGTCGCGCCAATTACACCTGCTTTAGACGCGCTGTAGTTGACTTGTCCTCGATTGCCTACCTGAGCCGACACCGACGCCAGCGTAACGATGCGGCCGGGGCGACGCTGCCGAATCATCGGCATCACCAGCGGATGCAACACGTTGTAGAAGCCGTCGAGGTTGGTGCGAATCACGCTATCCCAGTTCTCGGCAGTCAGCGCCGGAAATATCTGGTCGCGCGCGATGCCGGCGTTCAACACTACCGCATACGGCGCGCCGTGCTGTTTGACGTGCGCATCGAGTACTTGTTTGCAAGCGCCGCGATCGGCGACGTCGAACGCAAGCATTGTTACCGCGCGACCGAACCCGCGTACTTCGTCGGCGACGGCGTCGACCGCGGCGGTCCTGCCCGAGTGATGCAGCCAGACGTCGTACCCATCGCGCGCCGCGCGCAGCGCGATCGCACGCCCGATGCCACGACTAGAACCGGTGACCAACACTGCGCTCACTTTGGTGTGCGCCAAAACGGAAAAAAGTTGAACCATGACAGCGGAGCTTCGCGACACGCGCGTTCAACATGGTGCGCGTAGTCGGCAATCACGTTGCGTAAGGCCGCTTCACGTGTGGCACGCGGCAGTACGACCCGCTCGCGCAAACGCTCGCACACCAGCGTGTAGCGCCCGTCATCTTCGGCGCGCTGATAACACGCCAGCCAGTAGACCGGACAATCGAGTGCAGCGGCGAGGACCCAGGGGCCGATCGGAAACGCGGCGTCGTGACCGAGAAACGGAACGTCAAGTACCCGTTCGCTGGTGACGGGTACGCGGTCAGCGGCTAGCACGACGAAATCACCGAGCTCGACGCGCGCAGCCAGATGTGCAATGGTCGCGGTATCGACTTCCGTGACCTGCAGCAAGCGCTCCGCGCTTTGCGGATTGATGCGCGTCAGCATCCGGTTGAAGCGCTCGGCGTGACGTGTGTGCACAAGTATGTGCAGGCGCAGTTGCTTGGCAGCCTCCCCCAAACGACGCAGCACTTCGAGGTTGCCGAAGTGCGCCACCACCAGTACGCCGCCGCGATCTGCCGCGACTGCGTCATCAAACCGTTGATCGACTTCGCGTCTTATCGCATCCAAACTTAATCCGCCGGTCCAGACCAGCGCCTTGTCGAGCAAGGCATCGGCAAAGCGTCGGACGTGGCGCGCGGCGGCGCGCCATGACTGCAACGCGGTGGCATCGGCTGGCAAAACGCCGATCCTGTGCTGATATTCGATCGACGCGCGGCGCGCGATCGGTCGCACCGCAATGAAGTACCACGACGCCAGCCACGCGAGCGCGCGAAACAGCGCGCGGCCCATCGCGCGATGGCTCAGGTACATGAACCACAGCCCAATCGTGCGGCCCGACTCGGGCAATGAAGCCCAGTGCGAACTCGAACCAGGGCGCGGCTCGTTGGACATGTCAGCGGAGTGCACGCCGTGCATCATGCACGACGCGCTACGGCGCCTTGCCGGCCAGTCGGCGCGGCAGCAGCCATGGCAAACGAATCAGCATGCCGGCCAGCAAGCGCGCGTGCAGCCGCGCCATTCTCAGGTTGTCGCGCAGCATGCGAAAGTGTGAAACGCCGTCGGCGGGATAGGTCACGGGCGTGGCGAGATTGACTACGTCGGTGCCGGCCCAGAATAGCCGCACGATGATGTCGGCATCGAACTCCATCCGGCGCCCAAGGCGCGTGCGAGCGTCGAGCGCAACCGCGGCCGCTATCGGGTACAGGCGAAAACCGCACATCGCATCGGCAATTCGGCGCGATAGTGTGTGGACCCACACCAGTACGGTGGTGATGCGCCTTCCGTGCAAGCGAACCGCGGGTACGCTGGAGTCGTACTGTGGAACGCCATTGATAACGGCGGCGGGATATTTTTTGGCAAGCGCGACAAACTCGCCGATGCGAGACGGATCGTGTTGCAAGTCCGCATCGATTTGTACCGCGTGCGTTAGGCCGCCGGCCTGCGCGGCTCGCATTCCAGCCATTACAGCGGCGCCTTTGCCTTGATTCGTTTCGAGCCGCAAGCCATAGAGCCATTCCGAATTCTCGGCGCATAACGTTTGCACCGCCTGCGCGCACGGCGCATGGCTGCCATCGTCGATCAACCAGCAGCGGAGGCCGGTGGCGCGCAGCGCGTCAACCAGGCGCGGCAGCGCGGCATGATGGTCATACACCGGCACGATCACACCCACGCGCAATTCAGTCGATGAACGCAACGGTCAAGTGCTTCGATAAACGCGCAAGTTCGGCCGCAGTTGATCTAGCACTGCAAGTGTTTCGCTGCGTGGAGCCGCTTCATGCAGCGATTAGGCAGCCTGCGCGGCGCCGCGCTGCTGCGCGACGAAAGCCGCCAGCGCGCGCACGCTGGCAAAGTGCCGCCGATTGTTCTCGTTGTCAGCGGTGAGCTTGACGCCGTAGCGCTTGGCCAGCGCAACGCCGATTTCCAGCGCATCGATCGAATCCAGCCCGAGTCCTTCAACGAACAGCGGCGCCACCGGATCGATGTCCTCTGGACGCATGTCCTCGAGCCCGGTGCATTCGATGATCAACTGCGCGATCTCTGTTTCAAGTGGATCCACAACGAGCGAGCTCCTTTACGTACAACGCGTGCAAGTGTTCGGTCAGGCGCCGGGCAGCGAGCGAGACACTGCGATGCTCGGCAGTAAAGAGTGCTGGATCAATCGGCGCGTGCCCGAGCACGCGCACCCGCGGGCGCACTTTGGGCGCAAGCCACCAGCGACTTCGCTTCGTCAACAACGGCTCGGAAAAATGAATCGTCACGGGGATCACCGGGCAACCCGAACGCACCGCAATGTGCGCAGCTCCGCGCCGCAGCCGGATGATCCCGTCATCAGCCGTGCGCGTGCATTCGGGAAACAACACCAGCGATTCACCCGCCAGCACGCGCGCGCGGCACGCTTCGACCAGTGCCGGGGCATCAAGGTTGACGACATAATCGGCGCCTCGAATACCCCCCGACGTAAACGGATTGACCTGCAGCGAGCGCTTGGCGACGACGACGCCATCGCGCACCTGACTGAGCAGAATTAGCGCGTCGATCAACGACGGATGATTGGCGACGATCAGCGAGCCAGGGTGGGGCATACGATCGACATTGCGCAGCTCGAGATCGATTAAACGCAACGCCCGCATGCTGCCGACGGAAAAGCGGCACATGTAATGCACGATGGTGCGTACACCTCTGGCACGGCGCGCGCGGTCGCGCACGAACAGCGGATACAACGGCACCACGAGCGCGCTCATCCCGGCGCCAAAAATTCCGAATGCCACGAACAGCGCGACCTGGCCCATCGAGCGCGCCGCGCGCCCGGTGACGGCGAACAATGACGTGCCGCGACCCGTCGCACAGGCAGAAGTGAGCGAAGCAGGACGCTCGACTTGCTCGTGCTCAGACAGGACCACTGCCATTGACATCCCCTTGCTGCGGCTCACTGCAGGCCCACCATTAAACCGCCACCCAGGTCAATTCCGCCGCATTGTAAGTCCCGGTCATCGCCTCGAAAACGCCGGTAAGCGGGGGTTCAGTCAGACCGGCCACGGCGAGTCGACAGTCATTCCACTGGGTTTCCCACGCCTGAGCGCTGGCCTGCGGGCCGGCTTTGAACCGCGCCTCCGTCCTGACCCAGGCGCGCAGTACGGAGAGTGGGTCGGCCTCATTAGCGGGCAGGCCGAAGTGGGTTGCGGCGGCGCGTGGATCGCGGAGCGTCTGCGGTGATTCAAGATCGACACCGACCGGCTGACTTGCAACGATGACTGCCACTGCGGTCATCGCGTGCGCGATGCTGACATACGCCGGCGGCTTTGCGCTGAGCAGCAGGCGACCGTCGCGGTCGATCTCGAGCGATTCATCGTCGACGTGGGCTGACCGCGCCAGCAGTCGCACCATGTGATGCCCCAGTACAAACTGTTCACGCCGCAACGGTCGCTCGATTCGCTCGAGGCGCGCACGCTCGGAGTCAGTGAAGGTTGCGATCCGTGCCACCTGCCAGCTTGCCGATAGCGGTGACTCGAAACGACTCAGCCACAGCTTCGCCGACATCAGCACGTCTCGATCAAGGGCTTGCCAACACGACACTGGCGCGCCCGCTGAGCACCGCTTGTTCGCTCGTGCGCAGCTCGAAGCGGTACGCCACCTGATTTCCCGACCTGAATTCGCTGATCGCTTCGATCGTCAGCGGAGCGTCGCAGTGATCGAGACGATCGATGCTCCACCGCAGATCGGACGCCGCCACCAGGTAGCCATGACGCGGCGCATCGCTGGCGGTGCGCGCGCCGGCGGCCAGCAGCGCGCCATGAATCGCCATCGCCTGTGCGCCATATTCGAGCCCGCACAGGATCGACAGCGCATCCTCGTGCGCCAGCGGATGATTGGCGGCGCGGTGCGACTCGCTTTCGCACACGATGCGCTCGTTGTCGTAGGCAACGACGCGATCGATCAGCCGCATGCGGCCCGCGTGCGGCAACAATCGTTCGAGCGGCGGCGTTAGCACACCGCCGTCCGCACGCGCAACGCGCGCCCGCTGCCCTGTCGCAGCACGACCTCACCTGGCTGCGGCCGCGCGAGCGCCGCGAGTAACGGCAACAGCCGCGCAGTCGGGTTGCCAATGCGCATGGCGTCGAGCGTGGGATCAATCAGCGCGGTGTCAGCCACGTCGTTATCCGCATCGGCTGCGCCATCGAGCAGTGTCAGATGCGCAACGGCCGATGCAAAATTCTCCGGCGCCAGCGCGAGTGCCAACGCCCAGGCGTCAATCGTCGGCCGCGCGGCCGACAGCGGAAATGGATACGGCAGGTCGTAGCACACCATCAACACCGGTGTCTGATCAGCCAGCGCCTGCACTGCCGCCTCGAGCAGGGCAGCGGGCGCGGTGCCATCGAACGCGCACAAACTGGTGACCGCGCGATGGCTCGCAACGGCGATGCTGTAGTAACCCGACGCGGCGTTGTGCACGGAGTTATGAAACTTGGTCGGCGAAATTTGATAGTCGCCCGCAGCGAGCATGGCGCAGATATCGTGAATGATGTCCGGGTTGCCCGAGCTGCTGCCGAAAACCGCAGGCAGCGTCGTTGCATCGAGTTTCGCGTGCGTCAATGCCTGCTGCGCCGCGGTCAACGCGATGCGCGTCGACGGCGTCGCCCGGCGGCGCTCGGCCGCCGGCAGCAGTTCGCTCGGCGGCACGATGCTGTCGGTGCGTACGTAGGCCGTAGAACCGGATAACACCTCACGCGCCGCCGGCCAATCTGGAAGCCCCGGGCCGAAGACGCCGATCCCTAAAACGGCGCACGAAATCACGAGAGCGTTCGGTTCAATCTGCGCGGGTTGACAGGCTCACGGCCGAATATCACGCTGCAATTGCTGCCGCCGAACCCGAACGAGTTGGAAAGCGCCACATCGATGTCGCGCGTTTCGTTGGCGAGTAACACCGTGTTCGGGCATTCGGGGTCGACGTCGGCCGTGTTCAACGTGCCGGGCAATAGCCCGCGCTCGAGCGCGAGCAATGCCACGATCGACTCGACGATGCCAGCCGCGCCGAGCAGATGCCCAAACCAGCCCTTGGTCGAGCTGGTCGCTGTCGCTCCGAACACGTCGGTCACCGCACGGCCTTCGGCGGGGTCATTGGAGCGCGTCGCGGTTCCGTGCAGGTTGATGTAGTCGACCGCGTGTGGCGCGAGGCCCGCCGCGTCGAGCGCACCGCGCATCGCCAGGCGCGCCCCCAATCCCGCTGGATGCGGTGTCGACATGTGGTGCGCGTCACTCGACTCACCGGCGCCGAGCAGATAAAGCGGTGCATCGGCACTGGCTTCGAGCAGCGCAAAGCCCGCACCTTCACCGATCGAGATACCGCTGCGCGCGCGATCAAATGGGCGGCATGGCGCATTCGACAACAACTCGAGCGAGGCGAACCCGCACAGCGTCGTCAAACACAACGAATCGACTCCGCCGACCACCGCAGCGTCGATCCAGCCCGCCCGCATCAGCCGCGCCGCAGCAGCGAATACCTTGGCGCTCGAAGAGCACGCGGTGGAAATGGCGAAGGTCGGACCGGTAGCACCTACCGCTTGTGCCACCAGCGATGGCGCAGAAAAATTGTTCAAGGTCGCCGCGTAATCGAACGAAGCCGGCAACCTGCCGCAGGCGTCGCGCGCGCCGTAGGCCTGCTCAGCTTGCCCGATGCCCGACGTGCTGGTGCCAACAATGACTGCGACCCGGTCCGCGCCGTAACGCTCGACTGCCTCGCGCGCCTTTGCAATGAATTGATCCTGCTGCAAGCCAAGCCACGCCAGCCGATTGTTGCGGCAGTCGTAACGGGCCCATTGCTCGGGCAGCGTTACCGAGCGCAATTGCGGCACCTCGCCGATCCAGGTCTTGAGCGAAGGAGAGTGGCCGTCGAGCGCGAAGTCGCACCGCGATTCGTATTGCTGCAGGCCGCTGCGCCGCGTGCGCAGTGCTTCGAACAACGCCTCGCGCCCCGGGCCGAGGGCGGTCGTTGCGGTGTAGGCGCTGATAGCGACTGGAGGGAACGTCATGCCGCCGCAGCAGTCGCAGGCGCGAACGCCATACTGACAATCAACGCTACCGAAGCGCCGATCGCCACCGTGATGCCGATCATGTGCAGCACCGGCGTGGTCGATGCTGCAAGCGTCGTAAACGCAATCAGCGTCGTTCCCCCAGCGAGCGTCACAGACAGCACGACCGGCAACTCAGCGGGCGCCGGCTCGGCATGCGATTCGCGAATTGAACGCGCGCGCGGCATGCCGAGAAACAGCGCGTAATTGGTGCCGACGCCCGCAGCCAGCAGCAACGCAACCAGGTGAAACAATGTCAGCGGCCCTTCGATCAATACCAGCAGTGCCGCCGTTATCGCGATCGACACTGCAACCGCGGCCGAGATGCGCGCGGTCGCCCGCAGATTTCGTAGCTGCACAGCGAGAATCAGGACGATCAATGCTCCTCCAAGTGCTGCGGCCCACGCTGCGCGTACCCGATAATCGGCGATCAGCGTCTGCACTTCGGTCAGATCGATGAACGCAACGCCGGGCGCGTCTTTCACGCCCGCCTTCACGGCCGCGGCATCACTGACATCGCTTAACGTGATCAGCGCCGCAGCACCAGTCGAACCAGCCCGCGTGCGCTCGACCAACTGGGCTGCCAAGCGCTGGCCGAGCGCTGTGCCCGAATAGTAGTCGGGCGTAATGATGAGTTCGCGCGCGCGCTGCACGTCGGCAATGAACGGTTCGAATGCTTCGACCCGCAAAGCACTCGAGTTCAATGCCTCGGTCAATCGAGCGCGCAATGTCGATTCGTCGGGCAACGCTGAACGGCGCGCCTGCTGGATAGCCTCGCTCGGCACCAATTTGGCGGGTGAATCGAACCCGGATATCGCGCCGCGCACCTGCAACTCGTTCAGAGGCGTGTGCAATCCTTCGGCGCGCGACAACGCCTGATCGATCGTCTCGCCCTCTACCGCAAGAACGAAGCGCAGATCGCCGAGCCCCGAGCTCTGGCGCAGGCGCGCATCCATTTCTCCAGAGCCGCGCGCCAGCGGCGAAATGGCGGCCAGCTCATCGTTCCAGATACTGTCGCCTCGTGCAATCAACATCAGGACAGACGCTGCAGCGAGCAACACGACCGCAATTCGCAACCGGCGCGCGTGCAGCGCGCAACGCTCGAGCAATGCAAAGTTCACGAGTCGCGCGGCGTCGAGCGGCCGCAAAACGTCGGGCAGACAAAAACGCGCGACTGCCGCGGCGACTGCGATGCCAACCATCGACATCAACCCGAGTTGCATCAGGCCGAGAAAGCCCGACAGCATCATCGCAACGAACCCTGCGCTCGATGTCAGCACCGCGAGCCAGAGTGCGCGCCACAAAAATGTGTTCTGCCCCGGACGCCGCTGCACCTGAACGTAGAGCGCGTAGTCGACCGCCTCGCCGATCAAGGTCAAGCCGAAGCCCAACGTGATTCCGTGAATGCTTCCGAACATCACGCTGACGGCGGCGAGGCCGGCCAACGCGCCGGTCGCCGTCGGCAGCGCCGCCCACAGTAAGAAGCGCGGGCTGCGCAACACCAACAGCAACAAGAGGCCAACCGCAACTGTTGCAATCAACGTCAGGCGCTGCGCATCGTGCTGAATCGCCTGGCGCGATTGCACTGCGAATACTCCGGGTCCGGTCAGATGAAGCATTAGCGCCTGTTTCGATTCCGCCGAAACTTTTGATTCCGCTTGATCGAATGCGGTGCGTATTGCCGCTACCGCCTGCGCCTGTGCGTCGACATCGAACCCGGGCGCGCGTGTGGTTGCAACCAGCAACGCGGTGCGCCCGCCCGGATCGAACCACACACCGTGGACATTGACTGGAGAGCGCGCCGGCTTCAGTGTGGCGGCGATTGCGAGCAGCTCCGCGGTCGGATCACGTGCCGCAAACGGCTTGATCAGCGGCGCCGCCGATGAGCGCAACAAAGCTTCCAGCTCATCGGCCGCCGTGCGCAACCCATCGACTGTAAATCGTTGCGGCCCGACTTGCGCACTCAACGAATAGCGTGCGTTGAACAGCCGGTCGCGCTCGGTGACGAACATTGCCGGATCGCCGTTGGCAACGAATGCGAATTGGGGATCGGCGCGCAGCGCAGCAGCAAGCTGCGCTGACCGGCTGGCGGCGGCGGGCGCTCGCTCCGCGCTGGCGGCTTCGACACCGATCAGTATCACTCGTGCCGCCACACCATCGCGCAATTGTTCGGCGAGCAACGCCTGTTCGCGCGTCGCCGGCCCGGGCAGAAACGCGGTGATATCGGTAACCACTGCAGCGCGCGCGACCAGTGTCGCGCACAGCGCCACGCCGAGCAGCCACGCGCCCCAGCGAAAGGCCGGGTGCGTCATTTTTTTGGCGGCGCAGCGGACGCGGCGAGCGGTGTGATATTGAGCAATGTCAGATCGCCGTTGGCTTCGACGATCTCTACTGCGCCCAACTCGCTGCCGGCGCCACGCAACACGACCCTAGATACCGCTTCGAGCAACGAGCGGTCGCGCGGCACAAGCGAGACTTGCCATTCCTGCGCGGTCTGTGGCGCGATCCAGGACACTTGATAGTGGCGCCTCAATGCAGGTAGATCGCCGGCCAGCGTAGCGCGCAGGCTTTCAATCAATGCGGCCAGCAACGGCGCTTCCGACAGAGCAAACGTGCGCCGTTGGGTGCGCCCGCGCACCGGCGCGCCCTCGTACGTCACCGTGTTGCCTTCGATCCGCACCGATTCCCGCTGCGGCTCGCTCGTAAGCTTTTCCAGAATGTCCGGCGCCCGAAAGATCAAGGTGCCGCTCGATTCGATCGGCGCTTT
The DNA here is from genome assembly GCA_013695705.1 of Burkholderiaceae bacterium. Classification (GTDB taxonomy): domain Bacteria; phylum Pseudomonadota; class Gammaproteobacteria; order Burkholderiales; family Burkholderiaceae_F; genus JACCZX01. The sequence goes on from JACCZX010000194.1 coordinate 15,431, forward strand.
CAGCAGCGTCGAAAACTTGCGCTCTGCAAAGCGCGCGTGCCGCTCGCGCCGCGCGCCAAGATCGGAGAACAGTCGCACCAGTGCGTCGTCGGCTTGCGCGGACGCCGGCGATACTAGTGATGCAAGCGCGGCCAACATCAACCAACGGCGGCGCGCCGCGCAGCAGACGTGCGTGGTGGCACTCACCGACCGACGCGCGTCTGTAATTGCAGCGAACCGCTGGCGACCACGCCACCGTTGCTGGTTAACGAGAACCGTATGGTGTCGGCGTTAAGACTCAGCGCGCACTCAAACGCCTGGTCCGGCGTCACCGGCCGCAGGAACTTGACGCGCTTCACACCCGCGATCACGCGGGTGTCGCTTGCCAGCCAGCGCCCCGCAGCGGCACCAACCCATGCCAACAGCCAGGCGCCGGGAACGATCGGATGCCCTGGGAAATGCCCCGCCAGCATCGGGTGATGAGCATCGACCACGCCGCGCAGCGCGGGAAACGCAGGCGAGCGCACGGCGTGCACGTCAGGATCATCGGTCATCGGGTCATTAGGGCCTGTTCACACTAAAAC
>JACCZX010000203.1 GCA_013695705.1 Burkholderiaceae bacterium
GTTGTGCGCGACATGTCGGCAGCCCGCACCTGCACGTTGTAGCGACGCGTGCGGCCGTCACTGGCCCACGTGTAGATCAACGTGGACCCCGAATCATTAAAAAAAAAAAGAATGTCTCGATCATCGACCACCGACGCCGACAGCACGCGGCCGTTGCCGACCGCGATACGCGCAACTTTCGGGCTCGGAAGCACACGCGTCTCGCCGACGAACATTTCGAGCTCCGCCGGGGCCTCGTCGACGGCGGGTGGGGGCGATGCGTCAGCGCTTCGGCGCGGCGTTTGTGCGGTCGCGGCCGATACGAGCGTCGCTGCGACGAGGGCCACGTTAAACAAAACGACTCTTAATGGACGCACTGAATTCTCCCTGAGCCGCTAATGGTTGTTGTAGGCGTTGTTGTTTGAAGGTCAGTTGGCTGCGACGACAGCTCCTGCATTCGCCTTTGCTGCCGTAGCGGGAGCCACCGCAGGCGGCTGCGCGTTGTTGTTCGCGGGCCGCGCCTCAATAGCGCCTGGCAGGGGCGCAATCGCTTGCGTGCGAGCCGTGCCGCCATAGATGATCTGCACGCCGCGGCGCGGCGCCGTCGCCACAACCGGCGACGCCAGTCCGAGCAATGCAGCAGCGTCGTCGCGCGAGCCCGACACCGCGCCGCGATCTCCCGGCGCACGCAGCAGTGCCGTGATCTTGCCGATCTCTCGCGCGGCAATCACCTGGCGCGCCTGCTCGGCGTTGACGTCGAGCGTGATCGTGGTGAACGTGCGCCGCGAGCCGTCGCGGCCGTCCGCGCCTTGCTCGACTTTCGTGCCGGTAGCCAGCACCGGCACGCTTTGCATCAGGATGAACGCGAGCTGCTTCGCTTCGCGCCGCACGGTCACCATGATGTCGATGCGATCGCCCGGTTCCACCAAGCCCGAGATCGAGCTGATCTCATCGACTGGCACCGTCACCGCGCGCCGCCCCGCGCCGACGCGCGCCGAGAATGTCGGCACCTTGTCGCCTTCTAGCTGCGACCACAGCAGCGGCTCACCGCGCTTGGCTGGATACGCGAGCGCGCCGCGATCGATGCGGTCGAACTGCTCGGGCGTGACCGCGTTCGAGTGCGCCCACTCGCGCGGCACGTTGCGCACCGCGAGCGAATCGGGGCCGAGCGTGGCGCCCTTCGGCATGTCTTTCTTCGCCACGACAAGCTTGACGTTTTCGCCCTTGCCGCGCGATTCGATTTCTTCGACCTGCGCACGCAGATAACTATTCGCCATGAAAGCGGCGCCGCCGCCCACGACGAGCGCGACGCTCAGCACGATCCAGGTCTTGTTGACTCTCAGTTTTCTCATGGCGGCTCCAAAAAATTCGCGTCAGACAGGAAGGGCTAGCGCAGAAAGCAAGCGCGCCCAACCGGTCCGGACAGAATCAAGAAACAGCTCCAACATTGACGGGTCACCCGCGCCAGTGCCTGCGATGACCGCCACCAACACGGCGAGCGCAACCAGGTACTCGGTCATCGACTGCCCGCAATGCCACGCATGCCGATCGAACCGCAGCCGCGCGTGACGCGGCGCTGAGGAGAGCAACAGCGACGCGCACGCGCGTTGTGCTGACGGCGATCGAATCGGCATGGCTGCGTGAAACGTGCCTTCTACTTCGTCACATTGCCGGTGTAGTTCTCCAGATTGCGCTTGGTATTCGCTTCGGTCGCGGCGGTGTTGGCAGCGGTCGAGGCGTTACTGCGCGCGGTGGTGCCGTCATTGCCGGCGATCTCGTTGGCAATCGCCGCCGTTTGGTTGCGCACCGTATTGCCAAAGTAGGTGTAAACGGCAATCGCTGCCACTGCGATCAATGCAACGATGATGATGTACTCGGTCATGCCCTGGCCGCGTTGCTTGGCGCGCTTCTTGCCTCGCTCGACGGCTGACTTCAAACGATTGACAACCTGCATGGTGTTCCTCCGATCGGTTAAGTGAAGTGCGCGGCTGTACGTGCCGCCGAACGCATTAGACGAATTGAGCGGTGGTAGTGGCAATCGCTCGCAACCGCGAAGGAGTCACATCACACTCACGCTTCCGCGATGGACTGCATTAGCCATCTCTGATGGCCGATGGATAAATTGATCCTTCACGGTGACGGGGGGTTGGCGAAGCGCCAACGGCGACGAATCATTCGGATCATTTGCGGTTAACTCTTTCGGTTTCGAAAGTGGCTCTGATGATTTCGACGCCTGTCAGCTGGATTGCACCTGCGCCGCGTGACGCCAGGGCGAATCAGTCGACTTCAGTGATGCGCGTGCAGGCCCACCGGTTCGCCTGGCTCATATCGCTTGCGATCACCTGTGGTGCGGGCGTTGTGCTGGCTTTCGCCCACGACTACGAGTGGCTCTTCCCACTGGCATTTCTCGCAATCGCAGTTTTTCTTGGTATTGCATCACTCACGCGGCGGCCGGGATTCGGATTCGCGCTCGGTTTGACTTTCGGAATTTCCTGCTTCGGCGCAGGATTGCCGTGGCTGTTCGATCTGCTCGATCGCTTGAACGCACCGCTCGCGGCAACTTTGCTTCCGTTGTGTCTGATCGGCGCGCTCAGTGTGCCGACGGCAGTGGTCGGCGCCTGCATTGCGGGGGCGCGACCGGTGCGCGCGGCCCGGTTGCTGTTGGTTGCACCGGCGTTGTGGATCGGCTTCGACTGGATACGCCATCAGGGCGAAGCTGCGTTTCCGTGGCTCAGCGTCGGCTACACGCAGATAGGGCTGAGCCCGATTGCGGGCTATGCACCGGTCGGCGGTGTGCTCTTGGTTGGTTTCATAACGGTGCTGACGGGCGCGTTGCTTGCAATCGCCGCAGTGAGACGCGACTTGAGGACACGGGCGATCGTAGGGGCGTGCGCGATCTTCGCGCTGGGTGCCCTGTTGAGGGAGGCGCCGTGGACCACGCCTGCCGCTATGCCGCTTCGCATCGCGGCGCTGCAAGGAAACGTCGGCGCGGAAGCGAAGTTCGACTCCGCCGCACTTTCGCGCACCTTGGCGCGCTACGAGTCGTTGATTCGATCGTCGCAGGCCGACGTGATGCTGCTGCCGGAATCGGCGCTGCCGTTGCCGGCGCACGCTATCGGCGGATATCTAAGCGCGCTTAGTCGACACGCGCGACAAACAGCGACCGATGTACTGGTGGGTGCGTACGAAATCGAACCCGCTACTGGCAGGCGCTACAGCAGCGCGATCAGTCTCGGCGTCAGCGGAACGCAGGTTTATCGCAAACGCCAGCTCGTGCCGTTCGGCGATTTCGTGCCGTGGGGCGCGGCGTTGTACGAATCGGTGCAACGTGTGCCGTTCGCCGACACCGCCCGTGGTGCTGCACAGCAGTTGCTGCCTGTGCTTACGAGTGGACGCGTTGCGATTGCGATTTGCTACGAAGACGTATTCGGTCATCGCATGCGTGCCGATGCGGCGGCTTCGGGGTGGATCGCCAACCTGAGCAACGATGGATGGGGAGGCTCACGCCAGGTGCAACGCCAGCACGCACGCATCGCGCAAGCGCGCGCCGTGGAGTTCGGCCGTCCGATGATGCGCGCGGCCGATACCGGCCAAAGTGGATTGATCGACGAGCGCGGCCACTGGGTCGATTCGTTGCCGCTCAACGAAATCGGCGCGCTCGAAGTGGAAGTCACGCCGCGCACCGGCGTAACGCCGTACGCACGGTGGGGCGATCGAGTCGCATTGGCGCTTTGCGCACTGGCGTTGATCGGCGCCGTTTTCAATCGCGTTTCGCTACGCGACGCATACGTCACGACGGAGACTCAAGCATGACAGCCAACATCGAGCATGGTTTAAACAGGGCACGTCACCGGTTTCACGCGCGCCGGCGCGGACAAGTGCTACCGCTCGGTCTTGTGTTTCTTGTCGTGTGCTGCGCGGCGCTGCTGTTCATGTTCAGCGCGGGCAAAGTGGTCGACGAGAAGCTCACGGTCACCAACGCTGCCGACGCCGCCGCCTATAGCGCGGGCATCGTGCATGCACGGGCGCTTAACTACGAGGCGTACGTCAATCGGGCGATCATCGCTAATGAGCTCGCGATCGCGCAGGCGGTGAGTATGGTGTCCTGGATGCGGTACTTCGAGCAGGCCGTGGCACAGTCGGGCCAAGTGGACAATTACGTCGGAGGCTATGCAATCCTCGGCGGGATTCCGGTCGCGGCTGCATTGACTGTCATCGAGGTGATCAATGAATACGTCAGCGCCTGGACTGGCGGCGAAGCCGACCTGGAAACGGTCGTCAATCTGGTTGAATACTTCAACGCGTTGGCCGTCGTCAACATTCACGCAGGTGCAGTGATCGGCTTGCGCGCATCGCAACTTGCAACCGATCTCGCATTTTCCACTGGCGTTCCCCAAGTGGATTTGGCGCGCGAGGTTGCGCGTCGATCCGACGCTTCGCTTGATGTCGACTTGGTGCCTACGTCGATCCCTGGGCTGGCCGGTTTCACCAAGACTTACGGCCGCCTGGGTGGTGGCTCCGAGGAGCGCGCGCGGCTGGCCGACACGGTGATGCGCTCACGCGACGAGTTCACCGCCGAGCGCGGTTTTCGACATGACGGATTAAATCTCATCGTTCGGCAAGGCAGGCTGGTCAAGCGGGGCGGTACCGATCTCGTAAATTTCGACGAATGGCAGGCGGCCGACACCATGGCGGCGCATACGCGCGAGCGAAGCTGTGGAAAATTTGGGACGCGCTGGTGCGATTGGGAGGAGAATTCGATTGCCTACGCCGCCCGGTCGCAAACGGCGCTCACGGGAAGCGGCGCAGGCGGCCAGGGGAGTTACGGCAATTCGACGCGCGACAATCCGGATACCACCTCTAATGCGTTGAGCGACAACGTTGACTTGCGCACTAAGGGCGGATTGTTGTGGACCGGGCTCTCGGACAATCAAGACCTCCGCGATCTCGGCGCCGAACGCGATCAACGCGTCGGCATCAGCTTGTTCGTGTCCAAGCCCGAAGACACGTCGCGTAGCGCGGGACGCAATCCGAATGTGCGGCCAACCGGTCAGCTCGCTGTGTTCGGCGCCGCTGCGCCGGGCAATCGCATTGCCTCGCTGTCGCGCGCCGAAATATTCTTCTTGCGTCCCGAAGCGCGGCCCGACGGTCGGCGCGAGTTGGCGAGCCTTTACAGTCCTTACTGGCAAGCTCGATTGGTAGCACCCACGATGGCTGATCGCATCTACGCTGCCACTCGGCAGAATAATTTGTCACTCGCAATTTCTCAGTGATGATCCGATACGCCCCCCTTGCGCTGGTGTGTCTGGCGTTCGCTGCCGACGCCCAGTCAGCGCTGCCGGAGCATGTGAAGCGGGGCGGACCGCAACAGGCAGTGATTTATAGCGAACACATCGGCAACGCAGACGGCGTCGGCGGGATGGGCCGTTGGACGGTCCTGACGTGCAAGGCTCTGTGCCCATCGGTCTCACTCCCAGACAAAAAATGTTTGATCGAAGGCGACCCCACGCGCCACGGCCAGTATTTGAGGCGCTCTTGGCAAACAGCGAGTGCCTCGGCCGATTACACCGAAACTTGGACGATGTTGCCCAACTCACCGACCGACATTTGCACGATGCGTCTTCAACTTTTGCGCACGCTTCGCATCCGGACTTCCGATGGAGACGAATCGACAGTCCTCAGCATCGATCTGAATCAAGGCGAAGGCAAGCGGCAGATAGTCAAGAAAAGCCGGCGCAGCGCCGCCGGTGACATCGAACGCAAAGTAGAAGCACTGCGCGCCAGTGGTTATGAACCCGCAGGCACTGAGCGCTACGCCGGCTACAACTGCCGCCTGCTGCGCCGAGCCAAGGGCGAACTGGTGCAGGAGACCTGTCTGCTGGATGACTTGGCTGCACCGGCCACGGCGCATGGCGTGCCGGTTCATCACATGACGCTCGCGCATTCGACCCTGAACCCGGCGCACCCCGAAGCGCGAATGTACGGCGAAACGCAGGTGCTGAAGTTCGATGCGGTCGCTCCAACCGCGGTATTTGAGCCGCCGACCAACATTCAATGGCCAAAAGGGAAACCCTCGAAATGAAAGAATTTTTCTATCGCCAACGCGGCGCCATGCATCGGCGCATGCGTGGCCAATCGACGACCGAGTTTGTCGTGCTCGCCTTGGTGCTGACTCCGTTGCTGCTCGCGGTACCGCTGCTCGGCAAATATCTCGATCTGACGCAGCACGCATCGCAGGCGAGCCGCTATGCCGCTTTCGAGATCTCGGTGCGCGGCCCTGCCACAGTTAAAGATGAGGCGATCGTTGCGGCCGAAGCGAGGCGCCGGCTATTCAGCACATCGGACGCTCCAATCAAGACCAACGATGTCGCTGGCGACTTCAGCGGGATGCGCAACCCACTGTGGACCGACTTTCGCGGCGATCACTTTCTGCCGCGCTTTGCAGACGGGGTCACGCACGCGGCAGCGGCCGAAACTCGCGCCGCACCATCGCGCAGCGTGGCCTTCTACGCCGGCGTAGACGGCTTCAAGCTTCCGGAGAACAACTTGTATACGGCGCGTATTGGTGTACTGCCCGAGCGGCCGCGTGATTTCAAATTTTGGAGTGATGACAATCCGGGGGTGAACCTCCGCATGAACCGGCAAACCGGCATCCTGATTGACGCCTGGAACGCCGCATCGGCTGACGAGGTCCGCGACAGGATCGAGAACGCCGGCCCGAGTACGCCGCCGTTGCTGGTGCCAAGCTTTAATCCGAATCCGTTGCAAGCCTTCACGGAAAGCATGGCAGAGCTCGGTCCCTACCCCGTTTGGCTGCTCAAGGCGCAGGCCGCCACGCTCGGGCTGCTGCCGGTTCTGCTGGGCGAGCCGCAGCCGAAGTTCGGTAAACACGATCCGAACATCGTGCCTTGCGACCGCCTGGACCCGCCGTGTTGAAATTTTTTAGACGCACCATCGTGACCGTGGCATTTTCGCTCGGCGTCGGCCCGGTGCTCGCGCAGCAGTCGTTTAACTCCGCACCGAAACTGGCGGCTCTTGATGGGAGCAGCGTCGAACGGCTTGGTGATGCGATGAAAGTCAATGGCCGGCAGGTAACTGTCGATCACATCGTCGTATCGCGATCCACTGCGGAGGTCGTACGCCACTATCGCGGTGCGCTGGATGAAAAATCCAGTGGCAAGATCGTCGAGTATCGACTTAAAGGCGACCAGATACTGGCGCGCAAAATCGGCGAGCACTTCGTTACCGTGCGTGTGCATGCAGCGCCCAATGGCAGTTCTGAAGTGTGGATCATGACAACCGCGATGCAGCCGCCACCTTCGGCTGCCGAGCCGCCTTCGCATCTTGCGTTGCCGGCCGGATCGCGCCTGTTGTCCAACGTGGAATCGGTCGACGGTGGGCGCCGTGCCCACACCGTAATCGCCACTGCTGATGCGGCAGTGTCAGCCACTCAGGATTTTGTAAAACGAAGTCTGAGCGACCGCGGCTTCTCGCTCGTCGCTTCCGACGCATCGAGCCTCGATCAGTCGCGGCGCGTAATGTTGTTTCAGCGTGGCGCAGAAGACGTCATGGTCACGATCGCCGACGGGCCGAAGGGACGGACGGTCGTCTTCAACGCAAGCGGGCCGAAGTAGCGCTCTTTCTGGCAGCGGCTAAAAGAACAACGCCTCGGTCGCCTTGTCGGCTGTGATGTCGCACTTGTCACCACCCTTACCAAGCCCGCCCTGCACCGCGCTGGCAATGATTCCTCTCTTGCCGCTCCCGCCGCTCAAAATGGTGCCGAAGTAACAGCTGGCCGAAAATGTCTGATTCTTGTAGGTGGCGTTTAACCGGATTGTCGGTGTGTAGGGCGGGAAGTTGCCGCGCATGACCGGGTCTCCGTTGATGGTCAAGACCAATTCGTTAGCGGCGGGATCGTACGTTCCCCCGAGATCGAACTTCTGGCCGCCCGCCTCGATCGTTTTAACCTGCGCCACCTTCATCCTCGAGGCGCAGCCAATGAGCCCAGCCACGACGACCAGAGAAATCAGCAATATCGGCACGCGTTTCATTGACGTTCCCTTCCTCGATGCGTCAGTTGATTTTCAAGCCTATCCCCACGTCAGAATACCGGCGATCGTCGTACCAAGCAAAGCTAAGCCTCGCTCTTCCCAGTGATGGCTAGTTATGTCCTGTGCTGATGCAGGGGCATCGACAGTGGCGGATAAGCACCATTCGCTTATGGAAGCCATGACTTCGGACGTAGTGCCTCAACGACCGTGGGGGCGGGCTGCGATATCTCAGTACTGAAGCGCATCACGCGAGCGCCTACCTGAGCTTCCATGCCTTCATCGTTCGCGGATTGGTCGGACGACTCACGTGCCGAAGCGAATTTCTCAGTTTCAATACGACCTTCTCTCCAGCCGCACTTCCTGCATGATCGTAGCCGCGATTTCTTCAATCGACTTGGTGGTCGACGACAGCCAGCGAATTCCCTCCCGCCGCATCATTCGCTCCGCCGCTTCGATCTCGCTGCGACAGTTCTCGAGCGCGGCGTAGCGGCTGTTCGGCCTTCGCTCATGGCGCACCTCTGCCAACCGTTCGGGCGAAATCGATAGTCCGAAAATCTTGTCCTTGTGATGCGGTAGGGCAGTTGGTAATTGCCCCCGTTCAAAGTCTTCGGGAATCAACGGATAGTTAGCCGCTTTTACGCCGTATTGCATCGCCAGATACAGGCTTGTCGGCGTCTTGCCGGAACGTGATACGCCCACCAGGATCACGTCGGCCCCCGCTAATCCCTTAGCTGATTGCCCATCGTCATGGGCCAGTGTGAAGTTGATTGCCTCGATGCGATTCTTGTAATCCTCGGAGTTGACGCGAATCGCATGCGAGCGGCCGATCGTGTGGGTCGATTGCAGTCCTAGCTCTCGCTCGAGGGGCTCGACGAAAGCTTCGAACATCTCGATGAAAAACGCTTCGGCGCCGGCGCGCATCGCCGCTGATACGGTCGGGTCGACCAGGGTGGAGAAGACAATCGGGCGTTTGCCATCGCGCACGCCCGCTTCGTTGATGCGCGCGGAGGCTTCGCGCGCTTTATCTGCGCTGTCGACAAACGGCAATCGCTGCGGTCGGTAGCGAAGATGCTCGAACTGCGTCAACACGCTGTGGCCGAGAGTTTCGGCAGTGATGCCGGTGCCGTCTGAAACAAAGAACACCGTGCGATCGTGGGTGGGTGATAAGGGCTCTGGCATCGCGTGATGTTAGCGGCACCGCCAGTACACTGCTCGCGGTTCCGCTATCGAGGAAGTCCGAAGTCATGCAGCGCGGTGAGTACGTCATTCCACTGTCGGAACTCCGGATGACGGATGTCGATGCGGTCGGCGGCAAGAACGCATCGCTTGGGGAAATGCTGAGCCAGCTGAGCGCTGCGGGCATCCACGTACCGGACGGCTTTGCAACGACGGCAGCAGCGTTCCGACTCTTCCTGCAAGAGGGGCAACTACGGAAACGCATCGCTGACCGGCTGGCGACTTTGAGTGTCGATGACGTTCGAGCGCTCGCGGCAGCAGGACAAGAGATCCGGGGTTGGATCGTCGCAGCCACCTTGCCGCAAGCGTTTCAGAAAGAAATAAAAGATATATTTCAGGAGCTTATAGAGGAAAGCTCAAGTGAAATATCGTTTGCAGTACGTTCCAGTGCGACGGCTGAAGACCTGCCCGACGCCTCGTTCGCGGGCCAACAAGAGACATTTCTGAACGTCACCGGCATCGACGCCGTACTCGATCGCATCAAGCATGTATTCGCATCGCTATACAACGATCGCGCGATCGCTTACCGGGTACACAAAGGTTTCGCGCATGGCGACGTTGCGTTGTCGGTCGGCGTGCAGAAAATGGTTCGCAGCGATCTCGGCGCGGCCGGCGTGATGTTCACGATCGACACCGAGTCGGGTTTTAACGGCGTGGTGTTCATCACGTCAAGCTACGGGCTGGGGGAAACGGTGGTGCAGGGCGCCGTGAATCCGGACGAGTTCTACGTGCACAAACCGATGCTTGCCGCGGGCAAGTTTTCAATCATTCGCCGCAACCTTGGATCGAAGCTCATCAAGATGGAGTTCGATTCCTCCGCGGGCAAAACCGTACGGATGGTCGATGTTTCGGAGCGCGAGCGCCACGCATTTTCTTTGACCGACAACGATGTGATCGAACTCGCGCGCTCGGCCGTCATCATCGAAAAGCACTACGGCCGTTCGATGGACATCGAGTGGGGCAAGGACGGCGAGGGCGTCCTCTATATCTTGCAGGCGCGGCCAGAAACCGTGAAGTCGCAGGCGAATGCCAACGCTCAACAGCGGTTTCGATTGACCGGTGAAGGCAAGGTGCTGGCGACCGGTCGCGCGATCGGGCAGAAGATCGGCATCGGCCCGGTGCGCATCATTAAAGACATCGCCCAGATGGATCAAGTGCGACCCGGCGATGTGCTGGTCACCGATATGACCGATCCAAATTGGGAGCCGGTGATGAAGCGCGCGGCTGCGATCGTCACCAATCGTGGCGGCCGCACTTGTCACGCTGCAATCATCGCGCGCGAACTGGGAATTCCGGCAGTGGTGGGCTGCGACACAGCGACCGATGACCTTGCTGAGGGAACCGTTGTTACGGTGAGCTGCGCCGAAGGGGATACCGGCAACGTCTACGCCGGGGCATTGGAGATGCAAGTCGAGATTCTGCAGCGCGGAGAGCTGCCGCCGATTCCGCTCAAGATCATGATGAACGTCGGCAATCCGCAGCTCGCGTTTGAATTCCAGTCGTTGCCCAACGCCGGTGTCGGGCTGGCGCGGCTCGAATTCATTATTAATAACAACATCGGTGTGCACCCGAAGGCTGTGCTTGATTATCCGAACGTTGATGCAGAACTGAAGCTGGCGGTTGAGCGGCTGGCGTACGGATACGCAAGTCCGCGCGCTTTTTTCGAGGCCAAGCTTGCCGAAGGCATCGCGACGATCGCAGCGGCATTCTGGCCCAAGCCGGTCATCGTTCGCATGTCGGACTTCAAGAGCAACGAATACAAGAAGCTGATCGGCGGCGCGCGCTACGAGCCCGACGAAGAAAATCCGATGATCGGTTTTCGTGGCGCTGCGCGCTATCTTGCCGACTCGTTTCGCGAATGCTTCCGTATGGAAGCGTCCGCGCTTAAGAAAGTGCGCGACGAGATGGGCCTTACCAACGTGCAGATCATGGTGCCGTTCGTGCGTACTCTGACAGAGGCGAGGCGCGTAACAGAACTGCTCGCTGCCCACGGACTAGAGCGCGGCAGCGGTGGTGCGCCAGACGGCACGGGAGAGCTGCGCGTCATCATGATGTGCGAGGTTCCATCGAACGCGGTGCTCGCCGATCAGTTTCTCGATTACTTCGATGGGTTCTCGATTGGCTCGAACGATCTGACACAGCTAACGCTCGGGCTCGATCGTGATTCGAGCCTGGTGGCGGAAGGCTTTGACGAACG
>JACCZX010000216.1 GCA_013695705.1 Burkholderiaceae bacterium
AATTTTTCGATCGCGCCATGGCGATTCAGCAGCTGTGCCGCGGACACGCGGCCAATGCCGGCGATGCCTGGATAGCCGTCGGCCGCGTCTCCGACCAATGCCAGAAAGTCTGGAATCAATATCGGATCGACGCCGAATTTTTGCCGCACGCCGTCCGCATCGCGGATTGTTTTTCCCTTGCGATCGATCTGCACAACACGATCGGCGCGGACGCACTGCGATAAATCCTTGTCGGGCGTCCAGATGCAAACTTGCTCGACGCGCGCATCTTCCGCGGCAATCCTGGCAGCCGATGCAAGCGCATCATCGGCCTCGAGCTCGATCATCGGCCATACGACTACGCCCATCGCGCGCAGTGCTTCCTCGAGCGGGTGGAATTGGGCGAGCAGGGTGGGTTCGACGCCGTCGCCTGTTTTGTAGCCGGCCCACAGGCCGTTGCGAAACGACTCGATGACATGATCGGTCGCCACACCCAGGTGGACGGCGCCGCCTTCGATCATTTCCAGCACTGTGTTGAGTACGCCTACGACTGCGCCGTACGGACGGTCTTTCCCCTTGTTGAAACGGCGCAGGCCGTAGAAGTGGCGAAACAGCTCGTAGGTTCCGTCGACGGCGTGCACGATCATTCAGAAATGTCCTGGCTCAACGCACGAAGTCTTGTCGCGGATCGCCGTCGAGGTACGCTGCTTGCGTGTAGTGGATCAAACTAACGGTAAGGGCTACAGATCATGATCGGACAAGAATTTTTCAGCAACTCGTGGACGCTGGTCAAAGCTGCTGCGAAAGCGTGGATCGACGACTACGCGCCCAGCATGGGCGCGGCACTTTCCTATTACACGGTCTTTTCGTTGGCACCGATCTTGTTGATCGTGATTTCGATCGCCGGCCTGATCTTCGGGGCCGACGCCGCACGCGGGGAAATTTTCGGACAGTTGCGCGGCTTGATGGGCGCGGACGCAGCCAAGGCCGTCGAGGAAATATTAATCAGTGTGAACAAACCCGAACAGGGAATTGCGGGGACCGTGATTGGATTTGTCCTGCTATTTATTGGCGCAACAACAGTCTTTGGAGAGCTGCAGGATGCGCTGGACCGCATCTGGCGCGCGCCGGCGCGTGACCGTACCGGCGGGCTGTGGGCACTCCTGCGTGCGCGTCTGTTGTCGTTCGGGATGATTCTCGCGATTGCATTCCTGCTGATGGTGTCGCTGGTGTTGGGCGCAGCGACGGCGGCGCTTGGAAAGTGGTGGAGCGGGGCGTTTGGAAACTGGGAAGTAATGGCGCAGATCGTCAACAACCTGCTCGGTTTCGCCGTCACTACAGTGGGCTTCGCAGTCATCTACAAGCTGATGCCACGCGTCAAGGTGCAGTGGCATGACGTCTGGCTCGGCGCAGCGGTGACTGCGCTCTTGTTCACGATCGGTAAATTTTTGATCAGTCTTTATATCGGCAAGACCGGTATCGCGTCGGGCTTCGGCGCTGCGGGATCGCTGATCGTGATCTTCGTCTGGGTGTATTACTCGGCACAAATTTTCCTGATGGGAGCCGAGTTCACCTGGATCTATGCGCAAACGTTTGGGTCGATGCGCTCCACGCCCGCGGCGCAGAGCCTGAACGTTGCGGCGCCGGTGATTCCGGTGCGCAGCGACGCTGCGGGTGCGCCGGTTGTTCAGCCGGGCGTGGCCTATGCGCGCGCCGTTGCGACTCCGCGTTCGATCTGGACTGACATCGGAGCGGGCGTCGCGTTTCTACTCGCGGTTCGATTCGTCGGGTCGCGCTACCTGCGTGCCAAATAATAATATGACGGCGAGCTTGATCACTAACTCGACGGTTACGACGTAAATGCGCGGATGTCCAGACGAAAAGTGCTCGCCGATTCTGCCGCCCAGTCGAGATCATTGCAAAGCCGCTGCGCCATTGCCAGCGCGTGCGGCGCGGCTCTGTAAAGAAGCTCCATCTGCGCTTCGCCGAAAAGGAGCTACGGTCATGTACGCGGTCACGGTTCACATCCTGATCAAGCCCGAGTTCACCGCGGCCTTCCGCGAGCTGATGTTGAAAAACGCGCGGGCCTCGCGAGCCAGCGAGCCCGGTTGCCGGCAGTTCGACGTGACTGTCTCACCGGACGACGCGAATCACGTTTTTTTATACGAGATTTACGACAACGAAGCCGCTTTCGACGCGCACCGCGCCACCGCGCACTATCGGGATTTCATCAGCGGGACCGCGCCTTGGATCGTAAGCAAGAAAGCTGAGTTCTTTCAGCGAATCGATCCGAATTGACGCTTCGGCTGCCCGGCCGCAGCATATGTGGCTTCGATCAGTTATCGACGCGTTAAAT
>JACCZX010000222.1 GCA_013695705.1 Burkholderiaceae bacterium
TAAAACGCACACAGCGCCAATTCAAATGGCACGTCGCGATCGACCGAGCGCGGTTTTGGCTCGCGGTCCTGCGTTGTGAAGCGTATCCACAACATATATTTATTGGCGCTGATCTCAGGAATGGCGTTGAGCTCTCCATCGAGTCGAACCTGCAGCAAGGCGTAAGTGCGACCTTGCAGCATCTGTTGAAATGCTCCCACTGCGGCAACTTGCTTGCTGCGATGCGCGGTTTCACGCAGCAGCTTCAGCACGATCGCGAGTGCGGCGTGAAACTGCGTCAACGGGTGCACCCAGCCCTGCAAATCACGCGTTCGGCTGTCGACGTCGCGCGTCAGCCAGGCGTGATAAGACGGCAGATCAAACTCGCAGGTGCCGCCCGGAATGATTGCCCGACTTCGAATGCTCATCAGCCACTCGTTGTCGCGTACATGCTGACCGGCTTTGCCCGTCGTTGTATTCAGATTCTGCTGCGCCTGTTCGATTTCGGATAACACTCCCATCAACGCGCTTTCCGAAACTTGTGGATTGTTGCGCAGAGCTTGCAACGACTGCCTGTGCCGTTCGAGCTCCTGCAGCAAGTCCGATTTCAGATCGGCACGCGAGGTAACTTCGAGAATCTCGAACAGCGTTATCAGCGCGGTGTGATGGCAATACGGATGCTGCTGCGCGCAGAAATAAAACAGTTTGTCGAACAGGTCTTCAAGACGCAACAAGGTCCGGACACGCTCGCTGAACGGGTACTCGTACAAGACCTTACCGTCAGTGGGCATTTCAAGCTGCATGTGAGTAACGTTCGAAGATATCACAGCGATTCGCGTGCCGCGACGAGTGGGCTGTTAGCGTGCCGCAGGTAAGCGCGATGCAGGCGCTCCACTTTTGTGGCGATCTGTCCCAGCGGCGCTTCGTTCAACAGCACGTCGTCTGCGGCGTCCAGTCTGGCGCGGCGAGACGCTTGTGTCTGGATGATTTTGCGCGCGGTCGCTTCGCTTATATCGGGACGAGCGCACACTCGCGCGATCTGCGTCGCTTCACTGCAATCGATAACCAGCACCCGGCTGACGCTGGGGCGCCAGTTGCCTGTTTCTACCAATAGCGGAACGACAAACGCTACGTAGGGGCTACCTTCCTGCATCAGCGCGGTCGCGCGGTCGCGCATCGCTGCTCGTATCATCGGGTGCAACAGAGCTTCCAACTCAACACGCACCGATCGATCGGAGAACGCGCGCGAGCGCATGTGGGCCCGGTCGAGCGAACCATCGGCTGCGATTGCCTCGGCGCCAAAGGCCGCGCGCAACGCTTCGATCGCTGCGCCGTTCGCCTGCGTGAGTCGATGTGAGATCTCATCGGCGTCGACGATCCCCGCACCGTGTTCAGCCATCATCGCGGCGATCGTGCTCTTGCCGCTACCAACGCCACCGGTCACGCCGACGCTGAACGCCGCGGTCGTCAAAGAGGTATGAACCAGCGCGTCAGCCGATCGCCGCTCAGCATCACGATCATCCCCGCGGCCGCCAGGTACGGTCCAAACGGAATTGGAATCTCGCGCCCGCGGCGCGCCAGCACGATCAGGGCGATGCCGATGATCGCGCCCACCAGCGATGAGAGCAGCACAATCGGCAACAACGATTTCCATCCCATCCATGCACCGAGGGCAGCGAGCAGCTTGAAGTCGCCGTAGCCCATTCCCTCCTTGCCGGTGGTGAGCTTGAACAACCAATAAATCGACCACAGGATGAGGTAGCCCGCTGCCGCGCCGATCACCGCGTCTTTGAGAGGCACGAAAGTGGCGAATATATTGGCAAGCAGGCCAAGCCATAGCAGGGGCAAGGTGAGATCGTCGGGCAGCAGCGTTGTATCGGCATCGATGAATGTCAAAGCGATCAGCGTCCAGGCAAAAATCAAAACTAGAGCGGTTTGCCATGTGAGTCCGAACTTCCACGCGATCACTGCTGATAACAGCGCGGTCAGCGCCTCGACGACCGGGTAGCGCGCCGAGATCCTGGTGGAGCAATGCGCGCACTTACCACGCAGCGCCAGCCAGGACACGATCGGAATATTGTCGACTGCGCGCAACGGCGTTTTGCATTGCGGGCAATGCGAGCCGGGCATCAGTAGGTTGTAACGGCCGGCGGCAGTCACTTTGTTGCCGTCGAGCTCCGAGCATTGCGCACGCCAGTCCGCCTCCATCATCTTTGGCAAGCGATGAATCAGGACGTTCAGGAATGAGCCGATCGCCAAGCTGAAAACGGCGACGACGGTAACGAGGAGAGAACTTTCCAGCAATTGTTCGTCACCGGCGTCGTGGACGCCGGCGACTCCGGTCGCTAAACGACTTGACCCAGCTTGAAGATCGGCAGATAAATTGCAATCACGATGCCGCCGACGACCACGCCCAGTATCACCATGATCATTGGCTCGAGCAAACTCGCCAGGGCATCAACCGTCTCATCGACTTCACGCTCGTAATAATCGGCGACCTTGGACAGCATCGAATCGAGCGAGCCCGATTCCTCGCCGATCGAAGTCATCTGGATCGCCATGTTCGGGAACACGCCGGTGTTTTGCATCGACTGCGCGAGGCTGGTGCCGACGTTGACTTCGTTCTGCACTTGCCGGGTTGCTTCCTTGTAGACCCAGTTGCCGGCGGCGGGGCCGACGGAATCAAGCGCTTCGACCAGCGGAACACCGGCCGCGAATGTCGTCGCGAGGGTTCGGCTCCAGCGTGCAATTGAAGCTTTCTGCAACATCTCTCCCAGTACTGGCAGCTTTAATAAGGCGCGATCAACCGCAGCCTTTACCTTTGGAGATCGGCGCCATGCCTGAAGCAAGAAGTAAAAAGTGCCGAACACAATGGCTAAAAGGATGTACCAATACGCAACCATGAAATCCGACATTGCAATCACCATCAAGGTCGGTGCCGGGAGATCGGCCCCGAAGCTGGTGAACACGCTCTTGAATGACGGGATCACGAAAATCATGATGACTGCGGTCACCAGAACGGCAACCAGGATGATCATGATCGGATAGAACATCGCCTTCTTTATCTTGCCCTTCAGCGCGATCGTTTTTTCCTGATAGGTCGCAAGACGGTCGAGCAGCGTTTCGAGAATACCGGCCTGCTCGCCCGCTGCCACCAGGTTGCAGAACAGCGGATCGAAGTAGAGCGGATATTTGCGAAATGCCTGATTCAAACTGGTGCCCGTCTCGACGTCGGAGCGAATATCGTTCATCAAACGCGCCATCGAGGGGTTCGAATGTCCTTTTCCGACGATGTCGAACGATTGCATCAGCGGCACGCCGGCCTTCAACATCGTCGACAACTGTCGCGAGAAAAGCGCCAGGTCTTTGCCGGTAATCTTTTTGCCGCGCGACAGCCTCTGCTTCTTGATCTTCGTCGTCATGATGCCGCGCCGGCGCAGCGACGCAGCGACCACCGACTCGCCGCCGGCGCGCATGTCGCCTTTTACGACACGGCCGTTCTTGTCGCGTCCCTCCCAGTGAAACATCGACTCGCGAACCTGGACTCCAGGGCGAGCTTTGGCAAGTGTTCCGGTGGCCATCAATAACTCCGCTTCGACTTCTATACGTTAGTACAACCGAGTACTTCTTCGAGGGAAGTAATGCCCTGTTTAACCTTAACCAACCCCGATTGGCGCAGATCGCGAACGCCGTTTTTTTGCGCCTCGCGTCCAATGTCCATCGCCGAGGCATTCTTCAAAATCATATCTTGCATAACTTCGGTGATCGGCATGACCTGATAAATGCCGAGCCGGCCCTTATAACCACTGCCTTTGCAGCGCTCGCAACCGACCGGCTTGTAAGGAACCCAGCTGCCGTCGACGTCGGCGGCAGCGAAGCCCGCGCCGATGTAGGCTTCTTTTGGCAGCTCGTTCGGTTGCTTGCACGCGCAGAGCTTGCGCGCCAGCCGCTGCGCAGTGATCAAAATGATGCTTGACGCAATGTTGAATGGCGCCACGCCCATGTTAGCCAACCGCACCAAGGTGCCAGGTGCATCGTTCGTGTGCAACGTAGAGAGCACCATGTGCCCCGTTTGCGCGGCCTTGATTGCGATATCCGCGGTTTCGAGGTCGCGAATCTCGCCGACCATGATGACGTCCGGATCCTGCCGCAGGAACGCCCGCAGCGAGTTGGCAAAGGTCAGCCCGGCTTTTTCATTGACGTTGACCTGATTGATCCCGGCGAGCTGAATCTCGGCGGGATCTTCAGCGGTCGAAATATTGATGTCCGGCTTGTTCAGGATATTCAGACATGTGTACAGCGAAATAGTCTTGCCGGAACCGGTGGGCCCGGTGACAAGCACCATGCCGTACGGCCGTTGAACGGCGTCGAGCAAGATCTGCTTCTGATCAGGCTCATAGCCAAGCGCGTCAATGCCCATTTTGGCTTGCGATGCGTCCAAAATACGCATCACGATCTTTTCGCCAAACAGTGTCGGCAGTGTGCTGACACGAAAATCGATCGCACGCGTGGCCGAGAGCGCGATCTTCATTCTCCCGTCCTGCGGCACGCGCTTCTCCGCGATGTCGAGCCGCGACAGGACCTTGATGCGCGTCGAAAGCCGTTCTTTAATAGCGATCGGCGGCTGTGCCACTTCACGCATCTGCCCGTCAAGTCGGAAACGAACGCGATAGAACTTCTCGTACGGCTCGAAATGAAGGTCGGACGCGCCTTCACCGATCGCGTCGAGCAATAGTTTTTGCAGGAAGCGCACGACCGGGGCGTCGTCGACCTCGGCGGACGCAGCAGCTTCCTCGGCGGACATTTCACCCGGCTCGTCCAACGTCCCGAAGTCAATGTCATCGGTGCCGCCGGTCATCGTATCAAGCGCTTGCGAGACGCTCTGCGCCTGCGCCTCAACGTGCCGCATCAATTTGTCGTGCTCGACCACGACGACATCGATCGCCAATTGAGTTTGAAATTTGATCTGATCGAGAGCGTGACTGTTAGTAGGATCAGAAACCGCCACTGCCAGTCGATTGCCGCGCTTGCGCAATGCGAGCACGCGCAGCGTCGCCACCAGTTTCTTATCGATAATGTCCTTTGGAAGCTGCTCGATATCGACCGCGGCCAGGTCGAGCAGCGCGTGACCGAACGTGTCTGCCGCGAACTTGGCGATCGCCGCCGATGTGAGGCCCGTTACGTCGGCCGAGCCGATCAGCTCATCGATAAACTGTGTGTTGCTTTGCGTGGCCTTGCGCGCGAAATTCTCGGCGCGATCCGGCCGCAGCTTGCCTTGCTGCACAAGCGCGCGCGCAAGCCCGGTAAGGGCTCCCACGGCTGCCGCAGAACCTTGCATTACGGTGGACATCGGGTTTTCAGCGCCTCAAAATTTCGACTCGGCCTTTATGCGGTTCGAGCAGTTCGAACCGCCAAGTTATAGCCGGCCGGCCGCCCCGGAGAAGGCGAAAGATACCGCTGATAAACCGTGGATTTGTAAAAGCAAACTACCGCAAACTGGGCAAGACGATTGGAGCGGGAAATTTAGGTCAGGACGGTCGGGTCGACGCGAAGATACGTAAACAACCGGAATGGTCGGGGTGAGAGGATTCGAACCTCCGACTCCTGCGTCCCGAACGCAGTACTCTACCAGGCTGAGCTACACCCCGAAGACAAAGCGGATCGACTCGCCGCTGCGACTAGTGGGTACGGTCGATCGCAAACTCGACCAAGTGTAGCAAGGAATGTGTGAAAACCGTCTGCGGCAGCCCCTGCAGCGCGTCTTTTGCCTTGAGAGCTTCTTGTGCCGCAAGCGCGCGCGAGTAGTCGAGCGATCCGATTTCAGCAACGATGCGGGCCACCGCCAGAAAATCGCCTCGTCCGTCGCGTACCGCCGCTGTGACGAGGTCGCGTTGAGCGGGCGCAGCACAGCGCAATGCGTGTATCAGCGGCAGAGTCATTTTCCCTTCACGCAGATCGTCACCAAGCCGCTTGCCGATTTCTTCGGTATTGCCGGCATAGTCAAGAACGTCGTCGATGATCTGGAATGCTTTGCCCAGAGCAGCACCGTAGGCTGCGCACTGTTCCTCGACGGCAAAATCGGCGTTGCCGATAACGGCGGCAACGCGTGCGCCGGCTTCAAACAGAGTGGCGGTCTTGCGCTCGACGACTTCAAAGTAGCGTTCTTCATTAACCGACGGATCATGAATATTCAGCAGTTGCAGTACTTCGCCCTCGGCGATACGGTTGGTCGCGTCGGCCATGATGTGCATGATGCGGGTGCTCCCCGCTTCGACCATCATCTGGAACGAGCGCGAATACAGAAAATCGCCTACCAGCACGCTGGCCGCGTTGCCGAACATCGAATTGGCGGTCGAACGACCGCGCCGCAAGTCCGATTCGTCAACCACGTCGTCGTGCAGCAGCGTTGCCGTGTGAATAAATTCAATCACCGCTGCCATGGCTACGTGCGTTTCGCCGCGATAGCCAAGTGCACGCGCCATTAGCACTAGAATCGCGGGCCTTAGACGCTTGCCGCCGGCGGCTACGATGTAATCCGCAATGGTGTTGATCAACGCCACATCGGACGTCAGCCGTGTGCGAATCGTGCGGTCAACCGCAATCATGTCGCGTGCGATCGGCTGCAGCGCGGTGTGCAACGGACTCAGGGCGCCCACAGCGGGCGGTAGCGGCGCGGCGGTAAGCGAAATGGGTGCCGCCAGATCCGTCATCTGCGGATTATAAGTG
>JACCZX010000155.1 GCA_013695705.1 Burkholderiaceae bacterium
TGACCGGCCCCTACGTCGTCATCGACACCGCCGTGTTCCGGAAAGCCTGCGCGCTCGATCCGCGCGAGGGCCTGCTCTTCGCCCCGACGCCGCTCACCGCGACCCGGTTCGACACCCGGGACGACGCGCTGGCCGCCATCCAGACCACCTGCAAGCTCCGCGGCTGGGACCCGGCCGCCTACCTGATCCTGCCGCTGGTCGAGTGGGAGGAGGAGCACTTCGCGCCACGCGGGCGGCGCAAGCAGCGGGCACGCGGGGGCGCGTCCACCTCGCCTGACAGGGGAGACCCGACCTGATGGCGGAATGGGCCAAGCTCCACACCGACATTCTAAGCGATCCCAAGCTCATGCGGGCGGCGGCTGGCGGGGCCACAGGGTTGCTGTATTTGCCGTGGCTGATCGTGTTCGCGAAACGCTCGCATGATGGGGGCCGGCTGACCGTCGCCGGTGAGCCCGCAGAGATAGAGGATTTGCTGCACGCGATCCCTGGTGCCACACGTGCCTCGCTTGCCGCCGGCATCACGTCGTTGCTCGCCACCGGTGATCTACGGCGCATGTCCGATGGATACCTCAAGCTGGGTCCGCGATTCTCGGGGCGTCCCCCCATCCCATTGCTTATCCGTCGGCTGGTCCTCGAGCGCGATGGACGTCAGTGCCTTCGTTGCGGGTCAACTGATCACCTGGCGCTCGATCACATCCAGCCGTGGTCGGAGGGCGGGCGTCATCTCGTGGATAACCTGCAGGTGCTCTGTGCCCCGTGTAATCGCTGGAAGGGAACCCGGATGATGAGTTTTCGTCGGCAGACGGCGGGGGCATCGTGAAGCGGCCGGCTTTTCAGTTCTACCCCGGCGACTGGCGGCGGGATGCGGCCCTGCAGTCGTGCTCAATCGGCGCCCGCGGGGCGTGGATCGAAATCATGTGCCTGCTCCACGAAGGTACCCCCTATGGATACCTCCGGGTCGGGTCGAAGGATATCCTCCCTAGCACCCTCGCCCGCATGATCGGAATCTCATCCGTCGAGCTGAAAAAGTTCATCGGCGAATTGGAATCCGCGGGTGTTTTGTCGCGAGATTCTGGCTCGGGCACCTTGTATTCTCGGCGGATGGTTCGGGACGAGGCTGTGCGCCAAGCCCGTGCGGCTGGCGGACATAAGAGCCAAGGACATCCTCACGTCCCACCCTCAAAGGATATCCTTCAAGGTACCCTTGTTGGACCCCCCGAAGGGGGGGACGTCGTACCCCCCCCTGCAGTTGCAGTTGCTTCTGCATCTACATCTACAACTAAAACTACAACAGCAACTACACAGTCAGTCGGTCAGGCCGACCGGGAAGGCGAGCCACCTGTGACGCTCAGTTCGCCAGCCGCGAAACTCATCGCCCGCATGGGGCGCCAGCCGGACCGCTGGGCCGTGTGGGATTTTCTCGACCGCGTGCCGGATGACCAACAAGTGCCCTGGGTCAACCGGCTCGCGGGGTACCTGGGCGGGCTGGATATGCCAGCCGGAACCTGCCCGACACCCGCGCAACTGGCGACGGCCTGCCGTGACTACACCGGCGACGCCAAGTCGCCCGCGCATTTTCGCGGGTTCGTGCTCCGCGTCATCCGTGGCCCCCGACCCCCGCCGATCTCCCGCGACCAGCAGCGTGCGGGACAACCACAGATCGACGCCGCGCGCGCCTGGGCGGTCCGCTTGAACGGGGGCGACCATGAACGACCGTAGTGCGTTCTCCGAGGCGATGGCCGCCCTGGGCGTCAACTTCCGCGTGGAGGTGTCCGACGCCCAGCGGGATCTCTACTGGACCGTGCTCGCGGATATGCCCGACGTGACGTTCCAGGTCGCCGTGCGTCGTGCGCTCAAGGCGTGCCGGTTCTTCCCGACGATTGCCGAGCTGTGTGAGCAGGTGACGCCCACCGTGATCCCGGCGGCGGAAGCGGCCGTCGCGTTCGAGCAGGTGGTCAAGGCCGGGCGGTACAACCCGACCATCGGCACCTGCTGGGGCGTGGAGCGCGTGCGCGAGCAGGTGGGCGATGTGGCGGCCGAAGCCTTCGTGGCCGCCGGCGCATCGCCCGCGTTCGAGTCCGAGCAGGACACGCGCAGTCTGCCGTTTCTCCGCAAGCGATTCATCGAAGCCTACGTGCTCGCCGCGACCGCGCTGCGCTCCGGCCGGCCGCTGGCGCTCGCGACGGGCGGGACATTGATCGACGAACCTGAGCCGACGACGCGCTGCCGCCTGACGGCGGGACCGGATCACGGCGTGGTGCGCGGCGCTTGACCCGCCCCCGCTACATCCCGCCGCACTTGCGATCCGGGAGCGAAGAAGCTGCCGCTGTCCGGCGCTTTTGGGCCGCGGTGGGCGGCATCGTCTACACCACCAGCGACACCCGCGCCGTGGCCGCAACGCCCGGCATCTCGGATCACCTCGTGATCCTGCCCAACCGGCACATGCTGCTCGGGTGGGAATCGAAGTCTGGCACCGAACAGTATGCCCCGGATGACGCGCGCCGACTCACCGACGAGCAGCGGGTGTTCGGCGCCTACCTGGCGCGCGGGCTCACGACCGCGTTCGGCTGGGGCGATGCCGCCGCGGCGCAACGCTGGCTCGCCAGCAGACCTCTCGATGGAAGGACCGACTGATGCCCGCCACCCGATCCCGCGCCCGCCCCACTGAGGCCGAGGTGCTCGAGACGATCACCGACCTGATGGCCGAGCGGTTCCCCGTCGTGCGGCCCAGCGGCCGGACCACCGTCACGCTGCCCGGTCCCACCCTGCTCGACCTCGCCCGGCACTACCGGCTCTATCCGGAGCAGCTCCGCGACGTGCTCGGGGAATTGCTGGCCACCGGCGCGGTGCGGCTGGTGTTCGTGGGATGCTATAGAAGTTATGTGCCCACCACCGAGGAGGCCGCGTGACCAACGTCGTCGCCCGCACTGAAAATGCTCGGCTGACTACGCTGGAAGGGGTCATCGAGCGCGGCCTCGCGACTTTCGTGGAGGTTGGGCAGGCGTTGTTAGAAATCCGTGAGTCGCGCCTCTACCGTGAGACGCATGGCACGTTCGAGGACTACTGCCGAGAACGGTGGGCGATGCGCAGGGAGCAAGCCGACCGACTGATTCGAGCGGCTGATGTTGCGAGTCTCGTCAATCCAATTGGATTGATTCCAAATGAGGCCGTTGCCCGGGAACTTGCCCCGCTGCGCGATAGCCCCTCGCTCGTCCAACAGGCGTGGCAAGAGGTCACCGAAAGACACGGCCCCACGCCCACGGCCGCCCAGGTGCGCGAGGTCGTTGCCACCCGGCTCGACGTCCACAACCACCGAGCGCAGGGCACCGGCGAGAACGAGTGGTATACGCCGCAGAAATACATCGACCTGGCGCGCGAAGTCCTCGGGGAAATCGACCTCGACCCCGCCAGTAGCACGGCCGCGCAGACCGCTGTTGCGGCGCGCGCTTTCTTTTCAGAGCACGACGACGGTCTCTCGCGTCCGTGGGGGGGCCGCGTCTGGCTGAACCCTCCCTACAGTCAGCCACACGTAGCCAAGTTTATCCGGAAGCTGGTACAGGAACTCGTGGCGGGCCACGTCACGCACGCCATCCTGCTTACGCACAACTACACCGATACGACCTGGTTTCATGACGCCGCCGCACACTGTGCCGCCATCTGCTTCACGCGGGGGCGCGTCCGTTTCGTGAGCCCGGACGGCGAGGAAGCCTCTCCAACCCAAGGGCAGGCGTTCTTTTATTTCGGCTCCGGCGTCGATCGGTTTGCCGAGGTATTCGGGCCGCTGGGGTTTGTGCTGTCAAGGCATCCATGAACCCGCCCGGCCACAACCCAATGCGCTGGAACTGCCTAGAGCGCGGGTGCTTTAACCTCCATAAACGCCCGAAAATTGAGGTATTTGCGGAGTGCTTTCCGCGCAGCATCAACTTCTCGGATGTGGATGGCATCGTAGAAATCAATGGACAGGCCCTCCTCTTGGAGTGGAAACCGGGCCAGGACATCACGACGGGGCAACGGATCATGTATTCCCGCTTAACACAATCCTCGCCGTTAACAGTGTTTGTCGTCGCCGGGGACGCGCGGTCCATGGCCGTGCAGGCTCGCTGTGTCTTTCGCCACGGTCATCAGTCGCCGTGGAGGCAGTGCACCCTTCAAGGCATCATGGGCCTTTTCAGGCGGTGGGCCGCGTGGGCAGATCAACAGCCCGCCACGCTGAGACTCGCGTGACGATCCAGGCAGCGCCAGCCGGTGAGCACCCTCCAGCAGTGGCACCGGGCGCGGCCCAACAGTAGCTTCCGACGCACGCGCTATTGCAGCATAGCACCCGCCACCCAAGGGGCACCGTGAGCGACCGCAAGACCCACGGACTCATGTACCGCCTGACGAGCCGCCAGGCGGCGTTCGTCCGCGGGGTGGCCCAAGGCAGGAGCGCGACCGAGGCGGCGCGACTGGCCGGCTACTCCGCGAGCTACGCCAACCGGCAGGCTGCCCAACTGCTAGACAATCCTCGGGTTCAATCAGCGCTCGCGAAGCTCACCGCCGCCATCGCAGCGCCCGAGATCGCGCTCGCCGCTCATCGTCAGACGTGGTGGACCACGATCATGCGGGACAATGGTCAGGAGATGAAGGACCGGCTCCGGGCCTCCGAACTGCTGGGCCGGGCACAAGGCGACTTCGTGGAGCGGCACGAGCACACGGGGAAGGACGGGGAACCGCTGCCCCCGGCGCAGGTGATCGTCTACGAGATGCCGGACAACGGGCGCGGGGTGCCCGTGCTGATGCCGCCGCGCACGACCTCAAATGGCACTAGCCGCCACCGCTGAGCCCACGCTCCGCGTGCGGCCCCAGCCGGGGCCACAGGAACGCTTCCTCGCGTGCAGGGCAGATATCGCCCTGATTGGTGGCGCGGTCTTCGGCGGCAAGAGCTGGGCACTCACCGCCCAGCCGATCAGCCACCTCACGGTGCCCGGCTTCTCCTGCGTCACCTTCCGGCGCACGACGCCCGACATCCGCAACCCCGGCTCGCTCTGGGACCAGTCGATGGCGCTGTACCCTGATGT
The DNA here is from genome assembly GCA_013695705.1 of Burkholderiaceae bacterium. Lineage (GTDB taxonomy): Bacteria > Pseudomonadota > Gammaproteobacteria > Burkholderiales > Burkholderiaceae_F > JACCZX01. The sequence goes on from JACCZX010000155.1 coordinate 5,058, forward strand.
GGGCGGCGAGCCCAAGGAGCACACGCTCGAGTGGGATTTTCCCTCGGGTGCCCGGGTCAAGTTCGCCGGTCTCCAACACGAGAGCGACGTGCTCTCGTGGAAATCCTCGCAGATCGCGCTGCTCCAGTTCGATCAGGTCGAGGAGTTCACCGAGTCGCAGTTCTGGTACATGCAGAGCCGGAACCGCTCGACCTGCGGCATCCGGCCCTACACCCGTGGGAGCTGCAACGCACTGGCCGACACCTGGCTCGCCACCTTCCTGCAGTGGTGGTGGGACGTGGACACCGGCTACGCCATCCCCGAGCGCTCCGGCATCGCCCGCTGGTTCCTCCGGGTGCAGGACGAGGTGCAGTGGTCGGCCGTCACGTGCCGCTGTGATGCGCCAGCCAGGGTGTTCGCGTTGGCTGATCTGGCGGCTAAGGCGGAGCTCGAGCAGCGATACCCCGGCCTCGGTCGGTTCGCCCGATCGTTCGCGTTCATCCGGGCCAGCCTCGCCGACAATCGCATCGGGACGGCGGCCGATCCCGAGTACGAGGCGCGGGTCCGCACGCTGTCGCTGGTCGAGCAGGAACGGCTGCTCGGCGGCAACTGGAAGATCCGGGCGGCGGCCGGGCTGGTGTTCGACCGCGCGTGGTTCGACATCGTGGACGCGGCCCCCGCGCTGGCGCGGCGGGTGCGCTACTGGGACAAGGCCGGCACGGCGGGCGGCGGCGACTGGACGGTGGGCACCCGCATGAGCGAGGCGTATGGGATCTACTACGTCGAGGACGTGGAGCGCGGGCAGTGGGCCGCGGGGGACCGCGAGCGGATCATTCGTGATCTCGCGCGCGCCGACCCGGCCGGCACCGAGGTAGGCGTCGAGCAGGAACCCGGCTCGGGTGGCAAGGACTCCGCGCTTCTCACGATCGGCAACCTCGCAGGCTACGCGGTGATGGCCGACCGGCCGACCGGCCAACTGCTCGAGCGGGTGCAGCCGCTGGCCAGTCAAGCCCAGGTGCGGAACGTCAAGCTGGTGCGCGCGCCGTGGAACGAGGCGTGGCTCCGCGAGCACCATGCCTTCCCCACCAGGGGCGTGCCCGACGACCAGGTGGCGAGCTCGAGCGGCGCGTTCAAGCTGCTGACGATCGGTGCCCCCCGCGATACCCACTTCTCCCGAGTCCAAGCGAGGGCGTGATGCCCGCCACCGATTTCCTCGATAGCAAGCATTCCCTCTACGTCGCGCACGAGGCCGCGTGGAAGCGCGAGGAGCGGCGACTGGTGGGCGGCGACGCGATTCTCCCTGAGGTCGTCCAGTTCGCGCACGAGGACAGCACCAGCTACGCGGCCCGCCAGGCGTGGGCGCGGTGGATGGGATTCGGCCGCCTCCACACCGCGATCCTGAGCGGCCATATCCGCCGGCAACTCCCGATTCCGAATTACGGCAAGCTGGGCGAGGTGCGCGGCCGGGCCGAGTCGTCCGACAGTCTGGCCGGGCTGTTCCACTACAACTGCGACGGGGTGGGGAGCGACGGCCAGCAACTGGACGCCTGGCTCGACGGCGTGGAGCAGCGGGCGCTCGCCACCGGCTACCGCTGGCTGATGATGGAGATGCCCACCCGTGGGACGCTGCGGTCCATCCGCCGCCGGATCGGCTCACGCGACCCCGACGCGGAGCAGGCCACCGACGAGGAGGTGCGCGCCGGCTTCCGGCCGTTCGTGGTGGAGTACTCCCCGGTGTCTGTCACCAACTGGCGCATCATCGACGGGGTGCTCGTCTGGGCGATCATCCGTGTTGCCGTCGACCCGGTCATGGATGTCGGAACCGCCGTGGCGGGGGCGGGGCTCGGCTACTACCTGCTGGTGCGCGAGGGCTATACCGGGCTGGGCGACGAGTACCAGGAGGGCGGCTGGTGGAAGTACGATCCCACCAAGACGCTCCTCCCGGATGGGCATGGAACGTGGGCCGACACGGGCGGCGACATCCCGCTGTGGCTGCATATCGGGGAGCCGGGCCGCGGGACGGTCGAGCGGCCCAGCATCGGCACCTCGAGCACGATGGAGCTCGGCCAGATCAGCGCCGACCTCATGAACGCGATCAGCGAGCAGCGGTTCAATCTCCGGCAGGCGGCCAAGAGCATCAACTACTGGACCGGCACCGACAAGATCGTGGACGACGCCATGAAGGTGCAGCTCGGTGACGGGTCGATGTCCGTGGCGATCGGTTTTGCCCGGGCACCGGATGGCACGTACCACGTGCCCACGCTGGTTAACTCCTCGAGCTTCGCGCTGGACGCGGACGCCTATCAAGGCGTCATCGAGTCGGCCGTGCGGGAGGCCCGGGAGATCATGGTCAGGCAGATCACCAGCGAGCCCGGCTCAAGCGGCGTGAGCAAGGAAGCGGGGTTCGCGGAGGCCACCAGCCCGCTGCTCGCGCGGATCGCCGCCACCGCGGAGCAGAGCCTCAACACGCTGCTCTATTTCCTGGCGCGCCGCTTTGGGCTGTCCTTCGCGGACGCGATGGAACTCAGCATCACGATCGGGCGTGACTTCTCGCTGCGCGACGTGCAGGCGGATATTGACACGATGCTGGGCCTGCTCGAGAAGTCGGGCCAGCGGTCACCCACCTGGGAGCGGGCGCTACTGATCGCCAAGGGCGAGGCCCTGGACGTGCTGCCCGAGGAGGACTTCGACCGAATCACCGCGGAGCTCGCGGACCGGGGCGACGACAAGGCGGCGCTCGAGCGGAGCCTGTTGCAGGCCCAGGTGGTCAAGGCGTGGATCGAGGCGGGGGCCACGGACGCGGGCGCGGCCGAGGAGGCGGGGCTGGACCTCGAGCGGGCACGGCGGCTGTTCACAGCGACGACCGAGGAACCGGAGCCAGCGGCGGACCCAGTGGTGGTGCCGGCCGCCGAGGTGCCCGCGACGACCGTGGAGGAGCCGGTCCCTGTTGAGGAGGCGGCGTGAACGCCCCGGTCCCGCCAGTCACCCCGCCGTCAGACAGCGGCCTCACCCCCGAGGACGTCGTCCGCGCCCGGCTCCGCTGGCGCACGCTGGCCCCGCCTGCCTTCCGCGACCTGCTCGACGCCCCGGCCGTGAGCGATGGCGCGTAGGCTCCGCTACCGATGGGACACGAGACTCCACCGCTACCGCGATACCCAGACCGGGCGGCTCGTCAGCGCCGCCACGGTGCGCCGGGTGACCGACGCCACGCTGCGAAACCTCACCCCCGAGGTGCGGACCCTGGCTGGTGATCTCCGCGCTGGCCGGATCAGCACCCAGCAGTGGGCCGCCCAGATGCGCGCGATCGTCGCCGATGCCCACCTCCTGAGTGCGGCCAGCGCCCGCGGCGGGTGGTCTCCTGACCGGATGACTGACGAAGCCTACGGCCAGGTGGGCAGTGTGATCCGGGGGCAACTCGCCTATCTCGACGGGTTCGTGGCGGATATCGAGGGTGGTTTGCCGCTGGATGGCGCGTTCACCCGGCGGGCGGTGATGTACGTGCAGCGCGGCACGAACACGTATGAGCGGGCGCGGCGCGCGGTGGAGACCGGGCGCGGGATGTCGGAGGTGCGGAACCTGCTGGACCTGACGATTCCCGAGACGAACCATTGCGTCGGTGCGGGGAGCTGCCCGGCCGAGAGCGCGAAGGGGTGGACGACGCCGGACCAGATGAGCCTGCCGGGAGATCGGATCTGTATCAACGGGTGCCGGTGTCGGCTGGAGTGGCGATAGGCTAGGTACTTGCGCGTTATCCACAGGCTCTACACATTTGTTCCGTCACACGGTACATCGTCTCGGTGCATGGCCCGCCGCGCTCCGCCGGCCATCGTTCCCCCGCTGCCACGTCACCGCAGCGTTTCGGGCCTGACGCCCCGCTCCATCCCGCGTCAGCTCGGGCTCCCTCCCGTTCACCTCAGGGTATTCCCAATGGACCTCAGCGAATTGATCGCGGGGCTCGGCGCGTATGCGTCCGACCCAAGCACCCAGAAAGAAGTCGCGCGCGCCCTCCGGGCCACGGCCGAAACCAAGCCGATCGCCCAACTGCTCATCAACGCGGGCGCGGGCAAGAAGACCGGCGAGTCGCAACAGAAACTCACCGAGCTCGAGGACAAGATCGCCGCCCTGGAGGACGAGAAGCAGGAACTCGCCCAACAGATCGAGGCCGCCCAAGGCAAGCCGAACGAGCAACAGGCCGCCTGGGACCGCGAGAAGGCCAAGCTCCAAGCCGCCAAGGACAAGGCGGAGCAGGAGCGGGACGCCGAGCGGGTGAACCGGAAGGGCGATGCGGTGAATCTGGCCCGCAGCCGGTTCCTGTCTGCGCTCAAGGGTCGGGTTGATCCGTTCGGCCTCGACGCATTGGAGCGGCGCTTCGGTGACCGGTTCCGTCCCCGTGACGATCTCTCCGGGGTCGATGTGTTGGACGAGGACGGAGATCCGATCGAGGCCCCCAAGGGGCAGAGCGCCGAGGAGGTGCTCGCCGAGTCGGCCTTCGAGACGGTGCCGGCGTCCAACCGGGTCCGCCAGATGAATGTCGGCGGAGGATCGAACGGTGGCGGATCGAACGGACTGGTGACCCCCGACCAGATCATGCTCGAGAAGGCGGCGAGTCGGGACTACCAACGGTTTTAGCGGGAGACAGCACCCACCACAGCCAAGGGGCCACGGATGGCAGACGTAACGCGATCGGCTTCGGCCAGCATGGACGCCAGCACGGGGATGTTTGCCGTCCAGATCACCGGCCTCATCGCGGGCGAGGATCTGGACCTGGTCTCCGCCTGCTACATCAAGACATCGGATGGCAAGGTCTACATGGCCGATGGCAGCGCCGGGGACGAACTCGCGGAGTTCATCGGGATGACGCCGCGCGCCGCCAAGTCCGGCCAAGCCATCACGCTCTACTCGCTCGGTGCCCGGTTCCGCTACGGCACGGGGCTCTCGCCCGGCGCCAAGCTCTACCTCTCGGCCACCACTGGCGGGATCGCGGACGCGGCCAGCACCGGCGGCACCCTGCCGCTCGGGGTCGTCCTCAACTCGACGGACATCCTGATCACCACCGCGCAGGGGAGCTAACCAATGGCCATGAAAACCGGCACCCATGACGTTAGCTCGCTGTTCGCCGCGCGGCTCTCGAGTGTGCCCGACTTCAGCCAGCAGAACCTCGCCACGGTGCAGCGCCTGCTCGATGACGAACTGGCGGGGCACAACCGGGTGATGGAAGAGATGCTGGGCGAACTGGCCGATGTGACCACGGATCGCATCCGCACCTACGGCAGCACGCAGGGCGGATCGATGGTCGAGACCGACGAGTACGGTCGGGCACCGACGCAGAAGGAAGCCCCGGGCGAGACGCTGGGCTTCCCGCTCAAGCGGTTCCAGTATGCGGTCGGCTGGACCGATGTGTGGTTCGACATCCACAAGCCGATCGACATGGCCGTCGCCGTCGCTGGTGCCCAGAGCGCCCACCGCCAGCGCGTGGCGTGGGACATCAAGAACGCCCTCTTCCAGAGCGCCAATTACACCTTCACCGACCACCTCGTGGACAACGTGGTGGTGGGTGGGACGAACGGGGTCAAGCGGCTGCTCAACGCCGACTCGACCACGATCCCGGTCAGCCCGAGCGGCACGACCTTCACCGGCTCGAGCCACACGCACTACGTCGGGGAGGCCAGCTATACCGCGGCGTTCCTGACAACCGAGATCGCCAACGTGACCGAGCACGGGCACACGGCCGACATGCGGGTCTACATCAACTCCGCGCAGGAAACCGCCACCCGGGCCTTTACCGGGTTCGTGGCCTACGTCGAGTCCCGCGTGCAGAACCTGACTGCCGGACTCGTGGCGGTGGGCCGTTCGCTCGATGTCAATGCCCCGATCGACAATCGGGCGATTGGTCTGTTCGGTGGGGCCGAGGTGTGGATCAAGCCGTGGGTGCCCGCCAACTACGTGTTCATCTTCGACGCGGCCGGTCCCAAGCCGCTGGTGTTCCGCCAGCGTGATCAGACCGTGCTCCAGGGGCTCCGGCTCAAGGCCACCAACCGCGCCTTCCCGCTCGAAGCCGAGTTCTTCGTGGCCGAGTACGGAATCAGCGCGTGGAACCGGACCAACGGCTCAGTTCTGTATATCGCCAACGCGACCTACGCCGACTATGCTGCGGCCGCGCCCTGATGCCTGACCTGACGCTCGAGAGTTACCCGGCGGAGTACGCTAGGCCGCCGGTCTTTGACCGAGTACCGAGCGTGGACGCGATCGAGCGACTGATGACCACCCCCCGCTTGAGCCCTGCGCGGGCGATGCATACGGACCTGAGCGCCGCGTACCGGGCCACCTTGAGGAGTGACTGACATGGCTGAGACGATCCCCGGCGGCTACTACCTCGGGACGGATGGCGAGCCGCACGACGCCAACGGGCGACCGGTGAAGAAGCTCTCTGACCGGGCGCTCAAGACGGCCCGCGGCAAGGCGGAAGAGCTCTCGGACGCCCAGCGCGAGGCCCTGGCCGCGCAGCGGGCCGCCGAACAGCGGGCGATGGAAGCGGAGGAGGCCGCCGAGAAGGCGGGCACCGCCGTGGACAGCGCCGAGGCGGCCGTCAAGGCCGCGGACAAGCAGGCCAAGCAGGCAGGCAAGCGATAGCGCGGTGAGCGTCAGCGTGGCGGATCTGCTGAGTCCGGTCGGGCGCATTGACCCGGCCGTGCATTTCCCCGGCGAGACGACGCGGCAGGTGGAGGCCCGGGTGCAGGCGTATCTCACAGACGCCACAACCCGCACCGCAGCGTTTACGGACGAGACGACGGGCGACGAGGCCCGGACGGCGTGGGCGTACTACCGGGCGTATTACGCGGTGCACCAGCGAATATCGAATTTACCGAGTTCGGTGGCGTTCACGGATGAGGGCTCAAGCTCCTATCTCGTGGCCCAGATGCAGATGATCAAGGACGAACGGGACGCGGCATGGGATGAGTTCACGGAATTGGTTGATCTGCTGGATGCCGAGGACGAGGACACGGCGTTTACGACGTTGCGCTCTTTGAGAGACGGTAACTGAGATGGTTGCCCCGATGCTGCCGGAGCTCACGGCCCGCCCGCTCCGGGCGATCAGTCGGGCCTCGATGCGGCACACGGTCGCGCTGGAAGAAGCGGTGCGGATCCGGCAACCCAACGGCGAGTACGAGACGACGTGGGTGAGTGCGGCGCCGGTGCCCTGCCTGCTGATGAGCGTGGGGAGTGCCACCGCCGCGATCGGTGAGGCCCGCGGGGTCAAAGCCGAGTGGACGCTCAGGCTGACATTGGGGCTGACGGCAGAAGCGGGGATGCGGGGGCTGGTGCGGGGGACGAGGCGCGGGGTGGCCTGGCAGAAGCTGGTGACGATCACCTCGAGCGCCGCCCTGACGAGCCGGCTGTTCGGACTGGCGACGGCGGTCGACGTGGACCTGAACCAGTGACCCGATGCGCGTGACGATGCTGGTGCGGAGCACCACGGGACTCGAGGCGGCCATGCGGGCGCGGACGGTGCGCCAGCGGGCGCGGGTCAAGGCGGCCACCGTGCGAAGCCTCGACCGGGTGTTCACCAGGGCACAGGAATCCACCCCGCGGGACACGCACTACATGGCGCTGCACATGCGGGCTGAGTTGACCCGCGAGGGCTACGACTTTGCCGTGGGGTTCCGCTCGAGCGATTTCGTGGGCCAGACGAATCCGGCCACCGGCCAGGTGATCACCGCCTTCTACCCGGTGTTCGTGATCAAGGGGACGCGGTTCATGGCGGGGCGGGATTTCCTGAGTGCGGCGCTCCGGGCTGAGCGCGTGAATATCCGGCGTGGCTATGCCCGCGCCCTGAGCGACCGGGCCTCGTAAATGCCCGTCGTCACCGCCGCGTGGAATGCGATCGCCGACGTGATCCGTACCGCCGTGAACCTGCCGGCGGGGTCGCACGGGCCGATCCTCAACGGTGACCGCTTCTACCACGACGGTGAGGTGCCCGCCAGTGCCGCGGTCGGCTACTACCTGTTCGGGCAAGAGGCCGAGGACAACGCCGGGTTCGTCAACCAGATCGGTGACAGTGCCACGCTCCGGGTGCATTGCTGGGCGGATACCAAGCTCAACGCCAGCCGACTCTATGAGTGGCTGTACGGCAAGGTGGACGGACAGGTGCTGAGCGTCGAGGGGCACACGCCGTGGCGCTGCACGATGCGCCGGCTGTCAGGGGGGGCCGACACGGACGGCACCGCGTACCAAGCGATTGCCGAGATCAATCTGGAGACGCTCCGTGGCTGACACGCAGAGCATGGCGGCGATGAAGCGACGGATCGCGGGGATCGAGGCCGATCTCGCGGCACTGAGCCAGGCGGTGGGAATCCTCCTGGCAGCGGAACGGGCCGAGCAGCTAACGGTGTCAGCTCCCGTGTTCTACAACATACCTGAGGGCACAGCTCATGGCAGTTGACGTGACCCAGCGCGCCCTCGCGGCGCAGCACAACGCCGACATCCCGGCCCGGAAGAACGCCGAGGCCAGCGCGACCCACGCGACTGATCCGGCGGCCGAGGAACTGGTGGCGCGGGCCAAGGCCAAGCGCGAGCAGCGCGCCGCGCAGAGCACGACCGAACGCGAGCGGCCTGGCCACAGCGTGACGGTGCCGACTCGGAAGAATCCGGCCTTGACGGCCGACACGGCGTTGCGTGCCCTGGAGCGTTCCGCTGAACGGGACAGTGTCGCGCCGACGAAGGGCGCGACCCGCGCCAAGCCGACCACCACGAAGTCTCCCCGCTGACCGAGGACTGACACACGATGGCACTCTCCTCCCAGATCCGGGTCTCGATCACCGGGACACTCAGCAAGACGCGGGATCTCTCGAGCCCGCAAGCGCAGATCGCGCTCTCGC
>JACCZX010000256.1 GCA_013695705.1 Burkholderiaceae bacterium
GCTTCGGTATGGCCGGCGCGCATCAGCACGCCGCCGGGTGCGGCAACAAGCGGAAAAACGTGGCCGGGTTGCACCAGGTCGGCCGGTTTCGCGTGCGGCCGCGTTGCGACGCGAATCGTGTGCGCCCGATCGGCTGCCGAAATACCGGTGCTGATACCTGAGGCAGCCTCAATTGCGACCGTGAAATTGGTGCCGTGCACGGTGCGGTTATTGGCGGTCATGGGCAGCAGCTGCAATTGCGCCGCGTGCTGGGCGGTAATTGGCATGCAGATCAGGCCACGGCCATTTTTCGCGAGGAAATTCACCTTTTCGGCGGTGACGAAGTCCGCTGCAAAGATCAGATCGCCTTCGTTTTCACGATCCTCATCGTCGACCAACACGACGATATGTCCGCGCCGCATCTCTTCGATCAACTCGACGGTCGTCGCAAGGCGCGGCTGCGGTGTGGATGCAGTGGAAACGGCTGACAGCATCGCTGCAGTTTATGCGCTTAGGCGCTGTACCGACAACATGCGCTGGACATAACGCGCGATCAGATCGACTTCGATGTTGACCCGGTCACCCTCAATTAACGACCCAAGCGTGGTAACCCGATACGTATGTGGAATGACGTTGACCTCGAACTCGCAGCCGCGCGGCGTATCGACCACTTGATTGACGGTCAGACTGACACCGTCGACTGCAATCGACCCTTTGTACGCGAGGTAGCCCGCCAACGCGGCGGGCACGCGCACGGTCAATCGCCACGATTCGTGCGCCTGCGTCATTGCGACCACTACACCAACGCCGTCGACGTGACCGGCAACCAGGTGGCCGTCCACCGAATCACCCAATCGCATCGAAGTTTCCAGATTGACTTCACCAGGAGCATCGAGGCCCGCGGTGCGCGCCAGGCTTTCTATCGACGTATCGACGGCGAACATCGAGCCGTCGACTCGAATGGCAGTCATGCAGGCGCCGGCGACGGCGACGCTTGCTCCAACATCGATTCTAAATTCCGACACGTCGCGCGCGTCTATCGTCAGACGCACTCCGCCATCGGCGGCGAACCGTTCAACATCGACGATGCGACCGACGCCTTGGACCACTCCGGTGAACATCAGGCGGTCACGCGCGCCAGAATACGAACGTCGTCGCCGATAGATGCCACGTCGCGAAACTTCAGCTTTTGCGCCTGCGACAGATCCGACAGCGCGGGCAAGTGCAGCATGCCTTGGGCCTCGCCGAGCAGGCTTGGCGCCAGATAGATCAGCAACTCGTCGACCAGTTTCGCGCGCAACAATGAACCGTTTAACTTGAACCCGGCCTCGACGTGCACCTCGTTGAGTCCGCGCACCGCCAGCGCTCTCATCAGGGCCTCTAGATCGACCTTGCCGCGATCGCCTGGCACATGCAGCAACTCTGCGCCGCGTTCCTTCAGCGCCGCTTCAGGCGCGGCTTTCTTCACGGCATGCGCAATTAATACTGCACCGTCGCCGTCGAAAATATGAGCGGCAGGATCGACTTCGAGCCGGCTGTCGACCAAAACGCGCAGCGGCTGGCGAGGCGTTTCGACCAGCCGCACGTTCATTTGGGGGTTATCGGCCTGAACCGTCCCAATGCCGGTCAACACCGCGCACGAGCGCGCGCGCCACGCATGGCCATCGCGGCGCGCGTCCTCCGACGTAATCCATTGCGACGCTCCATTGGTCAGCGCAGTCTTGCCATCCAGGCTGGCCGCGATTTTTACTCGCACCCACGGTCGCCCGCGCGTCATCCGCGAAAAAAATCCAGCGTTGACTTCCGCGGCTTCCTGCTCCAGCAATCCGCAGCGAACATCTACCCCACCATTGCGCAGCATCTCCAGACCGCGACCTGATACCAGCGGATTTGGATCTTCGATTGCTGCGATGACACGCGCCACTTTGGCCTCGGACAGTGCAGTGGCGCACGGCGGTGTGCGACCAAAATGACTGCACGGTTCGAGCGACACATAAACCGTCGAACCGCGTACCTCATGTCCTTTGCGCCGCGCGTCGAGAAGAGCTTCGACCTCGGCATGATTCGAGCCAGGCGCCTGCGTAAAACCCTCACCGAATACTCTGCCGTCACGCACGATGACGCAGCCGACGCGGGGGTTCGGAGTGGCATGGAATGCCGAGCGCTGCGCAAGATTGAGCGCGCGCAGCATGAATTCGTGATCCGCTTCAGAGTACATCGTGCAAAGTGTACGCAGCGGCCGCGCAACAACCGCGCCGCTTCACGTGCACATCGCACCCGGACCGCGCTGCGATCCGGGTTACCCCACTCGACAGTTACTTAACGGCCAGACGCTTGCTTACGTTTGGCGCCCGCTTCGGCAGTGACAGTGTCAGCACCCCGTCTTCAAAGCGGGCGTCGGCGCCGTCCTCGGTAACTTCCGCCGGCAGCTCGAAGCAGCGTGCGTAGCTGGTCGAATAACGTTCGCTGTAGAGAACCTTATCGCCGTTGGTGCCATTCTTGGTCTCGATCGCGTCCTTTGACTCAGCGTTTATCGAGATACGGGCCCCCTCAATTCCAACGTGAATGTCGTCTTTACGAATGCCGGGCAGATCAATTTTGACTTCAAAATTGCCGCCCTTATCAAGCACGTCCATCCGCGCCCGTGACACTGCCGGCGCGGTGGCATGGCGCGCTGCTGCAACGCTGCCACGCTGAAAAAAGTCGCCTAACAGCTCGTCGACCAAAGAGTTGAACGAATCGCCCCGTCGGGCAGTTAGCTGATACATGATGACCTCTTGGATTGTGTTTGGGCGATATGTGCCCGATGGTCTCAACGTAGGTCCCATACCCGCTGTTTCAAGAGACTTTTTTTGACTAGCGCCGTCTGGCGCGCTTTGCCGGTGCCTTCGCCTGCCGCATCGGACTGATTTCGCGCACTACTTCGGCAAACTCATCGACGTCCTCGAAGCTGCGATACACGGAGGCAAAGCGGATATACGCCACTTTATCGAGACGCTTCAACTCGCGCATCACCAGCTCGCCGATTTTCTCGCTCTTAATTTCGCGCTGTGCCGAGGAAAGCAGCTTGTCTTCGATCCGTGCAATCGCTTCGTCGACCGCTTCGCGTGGCACCGGGCGCTTGCGCATCGACAGCTGCATCGATGCGCGCAACTTGTCACGGTCGTAATCCGCGCGGCCGCCGCCGCGCTTGATAATGGTCGGCATCACCAACTCCACCCGCTCGTAGGTGGTAAACCGCTTGTCGCACGACAAGCACTTGCGCCGCCGACGAATTGTTGCGCCTTCGTCCGAGGCGCGCGAATCGATTACCTGTGTATCGGCATGGTTGCAGAACGGGCACTTCACCGGCTAGCCATATACCGGAAACCGCTGCGTGAGTTCGGCGACTTCGCGCCTCACCCGCTCCGCGTTCGATTCGTCGTGTGGTTGATCGAGAATGTCGGCAATCAGATGCGCGGTCTTTTGCGCTTCTGCCACGCCGAAACCGCGGGTCGTGATCGCGGGTGAGCCGAGCCGGATGCCGCTGGTGACCATCGGCTTCTGCGGATCATTTGGAATCGCGTTCTTGTTGATCGTGATGTGCACCTGGCCAAGCAAAGCTTCGGCGTCTTTGCCGGTAATGTTCTTGGCGCGCAGATCGACCAGCATCAGATGGCTCTCGGTGCGCCCCGCGACAATGCGCAACCCGCGGCTGACAAGTGTTTCAGCCATCGCGCGCGCATTTTTAATCACTTGCTGTTGATATGTTTTGAAGTCCGGCTCCAGCGCCTCCTTGAACGCCACCGCCTTGGCCGCGATCACATGCATCAGCGGGCCTCCCTGCAAGCCTGGGAACACTGCCGAATTGATCGCCTTTTCAAGCTGCGGCTTCATCAGGATCAGTCCGCCCCGCGGCCCGCGCAGCGTCTTGTGCGTAGTCGATGTGACCACGTCGGCGTGCGGAATCGGGCTCGGATATTCGCCGGCGGCGATCAGCCCGGCGTAGTGCGCCATATCAACCATCAGGTGCGCACCGATCTCATGCGCGACGCTTGCAAAGCGCTCGAAATCGATTCGCAGTGAGTACGCCGAGGCGCCGGCGATAACAAGTTTCGGTCGGTGCTGCTGCGCCAGTGCGCGCACGGCGTCGTAGTCGATTTCCTCGCGCTCATTAAGTCCGTAGCTGACAACCTTGAACCACTTACCGCTGATATTGAGCGGCATGCCGTGCGTCAGGTGACCACCTTCGGCAAGGCTCATTCCCATGATGGTGTCGCCGGGGTTCAGTAACGCCAGGAATACTGCTCCGTTTGCCTGCGCTCCCGAATGCGGCTGCACGTTAGCGGCAATTTCAACCCCGGGAACGGCGAACAGCTGCTTTAACCGCGCGATCGCCAGCGTCTCAGCGATATCGACAAACTCGCAGCCACCGTAGTAGCGCTTTCCGGGATAACCCTCCGCGTACTTGTTGGTCAGCTGACTACCTTGCGCCGACAGCACCGCGGGACTCGCATAATTCTCCGACGCGATCAGCTCGATGTGCTGCTCCTGACGCCGGTGTTCACCCTCGATCGCTGACCAGACGTCCGGGTCAGTGCTTTGCAGTGTGTACGTGCTTCGATTGAACATCGTGTCCTCAAAAATCAGAACGTTTGCGTTACGTCAACAACTCGTCGCGCGCTTGTTGCAGATGGTCGATATCGCTCCAGCGCTGGATCGACAACACCAGCGGAGTGCCCGCAGCAGTCAGACGGTTGACCGCCGCGTTCAGCATCTGGTGCTCGCGCGGCGCATGCCAATGCAATGACCGCGCCGCGCGATATATAACGTCGAGCACGCCGCCGTGCGAAACCAGCACAACGGTGCGGCCGGAGTGCCGCGCCGCGATTTCGGTCACGGCTGCCAGTACACGATCGATTAACTGTCGGCCAGTTTCGCCACCGCGCGGGCACCAGGCGGCGTCACGCGCGCGCCATTGCGCGAACTCCACCGGATAGCGCGTGGCAATCTCATCCAGCGTAAGTC
>JACCZX010000160.1 GCA_013695705.1 Burkholderiaceae bacterium
GTGTTGCAGAATTTCGTTCTCGGTCGCGAAGCGAAATCCGCGGCTTAAGCCTGCCACTTTGCCAGCCTTGATCTCGTTTAACTCCTGATCGCCACGTATCAGCACCAACCAGATGCGCGCGTCGCCATTTTCGTCCTCGACCGCCAACACAATCGACTTCACGGTGCGAGCCAGCGGAATACCGAGCAAATCGGCCACGTGCTCGCATTTTCCCTTGCCGGGAGTTGGAGTCTTGCGAAACTCTTCTTGCGCCGCCGCGCGCCGTGCGAGCAACGGCAAAGCTTCGGCCATCTCGACGTTGGCGGCGTAATCCGACGTCGGGCAATACGCGATGGCATCTTCACCGGTATCTGCAATAACCTGAAACTCGTGGCTCGCATTGCCGCCAATGTTGCCGGTGTCGGCTGCAACGGCGCGAAACGTCAGGCCCATGCGCGCAAAAATTCTCCCATAGGCGTCGTACATCGCTTGATAACTGACACGCGCGGAGGCTTCGTCGCGATCAAACGAGTACGCGTCTTTCATCGTGAACTCACGACCCCGCATGACGCCGAACCGCGGCCGCCGCTCATCGCGAAACTTGGTTTGAATGTGATAAAAATTGACCGGCAGCTGCTTGTAGCTGCTAATCAATTCGCGCACGATATCGGCTACCACTTCTTCGCTGGTCGGCTGCACGATGAAGTCCCGTTCGTGCCGGTCTTTCAGGCGCAGCATCTCGGCGCCCATTTTTTGCCAGCGACCAGATTCGATCCAGAGCTCGGCTGGCTGCACAACCGGCATTAGCAGCTCGATCGCACCGGCGCGATTCATCTCTTCGCGAATGATGGTTTCGATTTTGCGAATCGAGCGCAGGCCGAGCGGCAAGTAGGTGTAAATGCCGGCAGCAAGGCGCCGAATCATTCCTGCCCGAATCATCAATTTATGACTGATGACCTCGGCATCGGTTGGTGCTTCTTTAAGGGTGGAAATGAAAAATTGTCGCGCGCGCATAGCTCAGCGACGTCGTCAACATTGTGGTTAACTAGTCGCAACTGTCCCTATAATCGAACAAATAGTAAAGGTTCAGGGGTTCGCATGCTGGACAAGGACGGGTATCGCCCGAACGTCGGCATCATCCTGCTAAACAGCCGCAACGAGGTCTTCTGGGGCAAGCGCGTTAAACAGCATTCGTGGCAGTTTCCGCAGGGTGGCATCAAGTACGGTGAGTCGCCCGAGCAAGCAATGTATCGCGAGCTCGGCGAGGAAATTGGCCTAACAGCTGATCACGTAAAACTGGTCGGCCGCACGCGCGAGTGGCTGCGCTACGAAGTGCCTGACCAGTGGATCCGGCGCGATCTGCGCGGCAATTATCGTGGACAAAAGCAGATCTGGTTTCTGCTGCGGCTGGTCGCACGCGATTGCGACGTCAGCCTGCGCGCGACGACGCATCCGGAGTTCGACGCCTGGCGTTGGCACGACTACTGGGTGCCGCTCGATGCGGTGATCGAATTCAAGCGCGCTGTTTACCAGCAGGCATTGCTGGAGTTATCGCGTTTCGTATTTAAGCCGGCGCGCCCACATACAAAACCAGGGCATGCGCAAACTGCGATGGTGGATACGGCGGTCGCCATTACTTTGAAATCCGCGTCGGCCGCGGGAGCGCCGGGCGATGTGGCGTAACAGCGAATCATGTTCGGCTACAGAAGCACGAGATTGTTGCGGTGAATCAACTCGGGTTCCTCAATGAAGCCGAGCACCTTTTCGATCTCGGTGGTTGATTTGCGCGCGATCAAGCTCGCCTGCGTGTTTGAATAGTTGGCAAGTCCACGCGCGATCTCGCGCCCGGTTACATCCACGCAGGCGACGACGTCGCCCCTCTTAAAATCTCCGAGCACGCTGACCACTCCAATTGGCAGCAGACTCTTGCCTGCACCCACAAGCGCGCGCGCGGCGCCGTCGTCAACCACTACTTTTCCTTTGCATTGAAGGTGACCCGCCAACCACTGCTTGCGCGCGGTCAAGACCGCCGTGCCTGCGGTGAGCTGCGAACCGAGCGCTTCGCCCTGCGCCAGACGAATCAGCACATCTCGCTCGCGGCCATCCGCAATAACCGTATGCGCCCCACTACGTGCAGCACGTTTTGCCGCCTGCACCTTGGTCAACATGCCGCCCCGCGCAGTACTACTGCCGGCGCCACCGGCCATGGCTTCCAGCGCAGCATCGCCTGCCATCGCCTCACGGATCACTGTCGCGCTGGAATCGCGTCGCGGATCGGCCGAATACAGGCCTGCTTGATCGGTCAAAATGACCAGCGCATCGGCCTCGACCAGGTTGGCGACCAGCGCACTCAGCGTGTCGTTGTCGCCGAACTTGATCTCATCGGTGACCACGGTGTCGTTTTCATTGATCACCGGCACTACGCCAAGGCCGAGCAACGTGAACAAGGTCGAACGTGCATTCAGATAGCGGGCACGATCGGTCAGATCGGCGTGAGTAAGCAAAATCTGTGCGGTTTGCACATCATGCGCACGAAAGCTCGCTTCGTATCCCTGCGCCAAACCCATTTGTCCCACTGCGGCTGCAGCCTGTAACTCGTGGATCTCATGCGGCCGTTGTTTCCAGCCGAGCCTCTGCATTCCCTCGGCGATCGCGCCACTGGAAACCAACAGTACCTGCTTGTTAAAGCCGGGGCCTCGCAGCGTTGCAATTTGCCGCGCCCAACTATCGATAGCGTCGCGATCAAGGCCGAGCCCTCGAACTGTCACCGAACTGCTGCCGACCTTGAGGACAATTCGGCGCGCAGCGGCGACCACCGATTTCACGCGCTGCCCTCGACGGTGCTCGCGTCGAAGCGTGCATCGATGTCAGGCTCCGACGAGACTGCGCGATGAGCAGCAAGGAAGATGGCAACGGCCGACATCAGTTCACGGCAGCCTTCCCCGGTGGCTGCGGACACCGCATAAACAGGCGTCTTGGTCCGCAACCGGCGCCGAAAGTCCGCAATGAGGCGCACGCGCTCGTCGGCAGGTATCAGATCAATCTTGTTCAGCACAAGCCAGCGCGGCTTGCGAAAAAGATCCTCATCGTACTTTCGTAACTCGGCCACGATGACTCGCACATCACGCACCGGATCGCTGCTATCTGCCGGCATGCAATCGACCAGGTGCAGCAGCAAATCGGTTCTGCTCAAATGCCGCAGAAATTGGTGGCCGAGCCCTGCGCCTTCAGCGGCGCCTGCTATCAGCCCTGGAATGTCGGCGATCACGAAACTACGCTCGGGACCTACCCGAACGACGCCAAGATTAGGGTGCAATGTGGTGAACGGGTAGTCGGCGACTTTCGGCCGTGCGTTCGATACGGCGCGGATCAGCGTTGACTTGCCCGCATTGGGCAATCCAAGCAGCCCAACGTCGGCCAGTACGCGTAACTCTAAATTCAGCTTGCGGTGCTCGCCGGGTTCGCCCTTTGTAAATTGGCGCGGCGTGCGATTAATGCTCGACTTGAAATGTAGGTTGCCAATGCCGCCACGCCCTCCTCGCGCGAGCAAGGCGCGTTGTCCGTGCGCAGATAAATCTACCAGTCGATCGTTGGTATCGGCGTCGTTGATGACGGTGCCTACCGGAACTCGCAACTCGATGTCAGGAGCACCCGCGCCGTAGCAGTCGGCGCCACGTCCATTTTCACCATTTTTTGCTTGATGCCGCCGCGCGTAGCGAAAATCGATCAGCGTATTGATGTTGCGGTCGGCCGCAACCCAAATGCTGCCGCCGCGGCCGCCGTCGCCGCCATCGGGGCCGCCTTTGGGAACAAACTTTTCACGCCTGAATGAGGCGCAGCCGTCGCCGCCATTACCCGCCGCAATTTCGATGATTGCTTCATCGACAAATTTCACATTGCCGCCCTGGTTGTTGTCCCAAATAAAAAAGGCCCGGCCGCGAACGGCAGGGCCTCGTCATTCCGATCGTGGCCCGTGTTAGGCAGCAACACCCTCCGACTGCACGCTCACGACTCTACGACTTTTTGCACCGCGGACATTGAACCGCACGGTGCCATTCACCAGCGAAAACAATGTGTGGTCGCGACCCATCCCGACATTTTCGCCCGGATGGAACTGCGTACCACGCTGCCGGACGATAATCGCACCTGCCGAGATCGCCTGATCACCGAAAACTTTTACTCCAAGACGCTTGGCCTGCGAATCGCGACCATTACGCGATGATCCGCCTGCTTTTTTGTGTGCCATTTGTTCCTACCTTCCTGCTTAACTACTGAATCGAATCAATTCGCAGCTCGGTGTAGTTCTGCCGATGCCCGCCGTGTTTTTGAAAATGCTTGCGACGGCGCATTTTAAAAATCGTGACCTTGTCATGTCGCCCATGACTCAGCACCGTCGCCATCACCGCCGCATCGGCCACAAAAGGCGCTCCGAAACGAAGATTGGCTCCATCCGCAACAGTCAGCACGTCCGTGAGCTTTAACTGCTGTCCCACGTCGCCCTGCATCGATTCAATTTTGACTGTGTCGCCGGCGGAAACGCGATACTGCTTGCCGCCGGACTTTATGACTGCATACATCTGAACTCCCGAAAGCGATGACCGGCCCCACGTCTAGGCCGGCGAAAAGCCGGTGATTATCTCACCTACGGTGAACTAGCGTCAAACTCCAAAGGATCTAAATATGCGCGCACCTATAATCCGCAGATGACGGATCTGGCGGCACCCATTTCGCTCACCGCCGCGCCGCTACCGCCCGCTGTGGGCGCCCTGAGTTCGTTGCACACCGCGCTGCAGCCGATCGCACTCGACATGCTTGCGGTTGACCGCACGATTCGTACACGGCTGACGTCCGATGTGGCGTTGATCAACACCATTGCGGATTACATCGTAGC
>JACCZX010000162.1 GCA_013695705.1 Burkholderiaceae bacterium
CATGTTCCGGCGCGGTCATGCTGGTTTGAGCGATAAAAAACATAGTTGTTGCTTCTGGGGAGTGAAGAAACGGAGGTTGGCGGCATTGTCATCGGAAGAAAACGCTTTACACCTCATCTCATCAAACGCAGGCGAAGCGTTCGAGACCCCGGCAAGCGCCATTGACTGGAGGGACGCCCGGCCGTGGCGTCCCAGCGATCGGACGGGACAGCGCCCGTCCCTCCAAGGCCAAAGCGCGGATCATTTTGAGATGAATGAGTGTCGACTCGCGCCGCGGTCGTCAGGGGGAATTAATCGAAAAGCAGTCGCTGTTCATCGTGCATCCCCACGCATCTGGAAAGCATGCAAGCAAACGGTTGCACTTAACACCAGAAGCAACTAGGGGGTTGCATATGAACACGTCCACAGATCGCATTGAAAGAAATATCCTCCTCAAGGCGCCGCGTTCGCAAGTCTGGCGCGCGCTCGCGAATGCAGAAGAATTCGGCGACTGGTTCGGGGTTGCACTAAAAGGGAAAACCTTTGCTGTCGGCGAGCGGGTGCAGGGGCAGATCACCTATCCCGGTTACGAGCACATCGTTTTCGACGCGGTGCTCGAACGCATGGACCCGGAGCGCTTGCTTTCCTGGCGCTGGCATCCGGCCCCAGTCGAAGCCGGCGTCGACTATTCCAAAGAGCCGAGGACGCTGGTCGTGTTCGAGTTAAAGGAGGTCGAGGGCGGCACCTTGCTGAGCGTGGTCGAATCTGGTTTCGACAATTTCCCACCAGCGCGTCGCCTGGAAGCGTTTCGCATAAACAGCAGCGGTTGGGAGGAACAGATGCACAGTATCGAAAAGCATGTCGCCACCCCTTAGCGGGTCTTCGAAGAACGCGCCGTTGAAGCATACGGCCCTGCGAAGATCCGCGCCCATCTTCGCAGCGCTGGGCGATGAGACGCGCCTGCGTTTCATCGCTCTTCTGTGCGCCGGCGGAGCGATGTCGATCGCGCAACTCACAGCCGGAACGAATATGACGCGCCAGGCTGTCACGAAACATCTGCGCGTGCTCGCAGCTGCCGGCCTGGTGCACGACATTAAGGCCGGACGCGAACGCCGGTGGGAGTTCGCGCCCTCGCAGCTGGAAGAAGCGCGCCGCTCGCTCGAGGCGATCGGGCAACAGTGGGATTACGCGCTCGGCAAACTGAAGCTGGCAGTAGAACGGTGATGTAGAGACCGCGACTCGGAGACGCGGTAGAAAATTTTCATGATCACAAGTGAGCGGGAACAGGGAAGCGACCGCGGCGGTGATTGGGAAGTGCCGCCGCGGATTTGCCGCGATGGATGCCGATGGAGTCCAGGCCATCCGGGATCCGGACTACCACGACATCATTTATATTGCCTGGAAAGAGCCCAGCCGGTGCGGGGCTGGCCGGGCATCCGGCAATATTACAAACGCGCTGCGGCGTCCTTGGAACGAGCATCACGATGACCATAAGCGATTTGGTAGTTGATGTTCCTGGTGACGTTGCGTGCGCCTTTTGTCCTTTCCATTTTGAGGGGAGGGCAAGGAGAGGGTGAAATTCGCATTGCCGATGGACGAGTCTCATTCATTCTGCTCCGCAAAGCCGGGGCGTGGAAAGTGATCCATTATCATGAATCCCGTCCCGGACCGCTTTAAATCCGCGACGAAGCACTGGTGCTAAAGGAGCATCTCCGCGTTAGCGTAGCGAGCCTACGACTCGCCGTCCGATAAGGGCCCCCGCGTGTTGCGTCTCGTCCTCAAAGATCCCTCTCACGAGCGCTGCCGCTTCGGGAGTGTCCGGCAAAATCGGAACCAGGTAACGGTAGAGATACGGAACCGACAATGACTCCCTAATGTTAAAGTGCTTTGTTATCGAGCGCATCATCGTCGGCACATTGTGGAGTTCGTGGTTGTGATGCCGATGCCAAACTTCCGCCGAATCGTCGGACGCGACCAGCTCACTGATAAATTCACTCTGCGAAGGATCAATCAGCGCTCGAGTCGCCGGCCGTCGAAGAACGCCGACAAACCAGGCGATCGTGGCTTCGTCTGCTTCGTCGAACGCGAAATCTTCCACGAGCAATGTTCCGTGCGGGCGCAGGGCCTCACGCGCTTTCACAACCGCTCGGTCCAACGGTCCGATGTGATGCAGTGACCGCGTGAAAGCGACGGCGTCGAACGGACCGCCTTCGAATTCGGGCCAGGTGGCGTGGACGACAGGAGCCCCGCGCCGCCTGGCTCTCGCAACGACCTCCTGATCCGAATCGAGCCCCGATACGTGATGGCCGCGAGCCTGAAGTTCCAGCGCCACGTCTCCTTCCCCGCAGCCGACTTCGAGAACCTCCGCCGAAGGGGGAAGATGGACCGCAAGAAAAGCGACCGTCTCGCCAACAGCGACGGCAATGGGTTTCATCATTTTGTGCGTCTCGATTGCCATCTGAAAGCAGGGCTAAGCCCCGCTACTGCCGTCCAGTAACCCTTGCGCAGCCCTATTTCCGAGCGCTTACGGCTCTCGAAGTGCGTGCGGGTCCTCTCACCTTGTGCGCGGCGCCCCACTTGCAAAGCTCCCGCAAAACGGGGCGCAGGGTTTCGCCGTAGGTGGTGAGCGAGTATTCCACCTTGGGCGGAACTTGATGGTAAATCTTGCGCGCGACGATGCCGTCCCGCTCCAGCTCGCGCAGTTGTTGGGTCAGCATCTTTTGGGTCGCGTCTGGCAAGAGCCGGCGTAGTTCCCCGAAACGTTTCTTCCCGTCGATCAGCTCGTGAATCACGACCGGTTTCCATTTTCCGCCGATGACTTTGAGGGCGGGGCGAACGGGACAATCTTCCATGGGCGTCGTTTCCAAAATGTTTCTACGGCACAAAATAGTGCCTACTTGCCGAAATGATAGCGCGCGATTATCTCGCCTCCGAAACCTTTAATTCGCCAGAACCCCCGTTCGGACCAACTCAACCC
>JACCZX010000164.1 GCA_013695705.1 Burkholderiaceae bacterium
TTTTTATGTCGACCGACTCTTTCCGATGGATGCAGCGGCAAATTCCGTGATTGTTCGTGAAGTCGGATTGCGCGACGGGCTGCAGAGCATTGCGCGTGTGTTGCCGACTGCGCAGAAGCTCGAATGGTTGCGCGATGCATACGCGGCCGGCCAGCGCGAGATCGAGGTTGGGTCATTCGTTCCGGCCCGGTTGCTGCCGCAATTGGCCGACACCAGTGAGCTGGTTGCATTTGCGAAGAGCCTGCCCGACCTTTGCGTTTCAGTACTGGTACCGAACTTAAAGGGCGCCGAACGCGCTATCGACTCCGACGCCGATGTAATGCTGCTCCCGCTGTCAGCCAGTCACGCGCACAGCCTCGCCAACCTGCGCAAGACGCTTGACGAAGTGGTGAGCGAAATCACGCGCATTCGTGCGCTACGCGATGCGGCTGGATCGAAGTCTCTGATCGAAGTGGGCATCAGTACCGCCTTCGGCTGCACTCTGCAAGGCAAGGTCGAAGCATCCGAAGTGTTGCGTCTGCTGCGCGCGGTGCTGGACGCAGGCGTCGATCGCGTCGGACTTGCCGACACCGTTGGCTATGCCGATCCGTCGATGGTGCGCAACCTGTTCGAGCAAGCGCTGCCGATTGCCGGCAATCTCTTGAACTGCGGACACTTTCACGACACACGCGGGCTCGGTATGGCAAACGTGTATGCCGCCTGGCAAGCGGGCATTACGCGCTTCGATGCATGTCTGGCAGGCATCGGCGGTTGCCCGCACGCACCGGGCGCCAGCGGCAACGTGTCGACCGAAGATGTGGTGTTCATGTTTTCCAGCATGGGCGTTTCAACCGGCCAAAACTTCGATCAGTTGCTCGCGCTGCGCGCCAAGCTGGCGAACTGGCTGCACGGAGAATCGCTGCACGGTTCGCTATGGCGCGCCGGATTGCCGAAGACGATGCTGGCCGTGCATGCATAAACACCCATGAATGCGAGCGAAGCTCCGCAGCCGCTGAGCGGTTTGCGCGTCGTCGAGTTCACGCACATGGTGATGGGGCCGACCTGCGGCATGGTGCTGGCCGACATGGGTGCCGAAGTGATCAAAGTCGAGCCGCTAGAGGGCGATCGCACGCGCTATCTGCTCGGTGCCGGCGCCGGCTTTTTTCCGATGTTTAATCGCAACAAGAAAAGTATCGCAATCGACCTGCGCAACCCGCTCGGCGCGGAAGCCGCACGGACACTCGCTCTCAGCGCGGATATCGTGCTCGAAAACTTCAAGCCGAACACGATGCACAAGTACGGTCTCGATTACGCGGCATTGGAAAAAAAGAACGTGCGCTTGATCTACGTCGGCCATAAAGGCTTTCTACCCGGCCCGTATGAGCATCGAACCGCGCTCGACGAAGTGGTGCAGATGATGGGCGGGCTCGCGTACATGACCGGCCGGCCGGGCGACCCGCTGCGCGCCGGCACCAGCGTCAACGACATCATGGGCGGAATGTTCGGCGCCATCGGCACGCTGGGTGCGTTGATCCAGCGCGGCATTACCGGCAAAGGTATGGAAGTGCAGTCGGCGCTATTTGAGAACAACGTGTTCCTGATGGGCCAGCACATGCTGCAGTTCGCCGTTACCGGCAAGCACCCGGCGCCGATGCCAGCGCGTGTCAGCCCGTGGGCGGTCTACGACGTATTTACCGTCAAAGACGGCGAGCAGATTTTTCTGGCTGCGGTCAGCGATGCGCAGTGGATGACGTTCTGCGACGCGCTCGGCTTCACCGATTTGCGCGCTGACCCCGCGCTATCAACCAACAATCAACGCGTTCAACAACGCCCGACGTTGTTGAAGACGATTAGCGAACGCCTCGCGCAACGCAGCGCCGAGGAGTTGACGACGTTGTTCGAAAAAGTCGGCTTGCCGTTTGCGCCGATCCGCAAGCCCGAGGATCTCTACGATGATCCGCACCTACAGGCCACGGGCGGCTTGGCCGATATTCGATTGCCTGACGGCGAGCGCGCCGGGCAGGTGGTGAAGACCACCCTGTTTCCGATCACGATGCAGGGACAGCGGCTCGGTGTGCGGATGGATCCGCCGAGGCTCGGCGAGCACACCCTCGAGCTGTTAACGGGTATCGGCTATTCGCAGCAGAAAATCGACACGCTGCTCGCGCAGGCAGCGGCGGCCTAATTCAAAAGGGAGACAAAATGAAACGAGAACTGCACTTCGCTAAACGCCGAGCACTTGTCAGCGCGTTCGGCATTTCACTGGGCACCGTCGCGCTGTACCCGCAGCTGGCGTCGAGTCAAACGAAAGTGATCCGATTCATTTTGCCAGTGGCCACGGCGTCGGGGGTCGATACGATCACGCGCGCGGCATCGCCCGCGCTGAGCGCCGCACTCGGCTACCCGGTGCTCGTCGAGAACCAACCCGGGGCCGGCGGTATTGTCGGTACCTCCGCCCTCGTGAAGTCTGCGCCGGACGGCTTCACGCTCAGCATTGTTTCCAACAACCACGTGATCTATCCGAGCGTTTACAAATCGGTGCCGTTCGATCCGATCAACGACATCACGCCGATCGCAGTTATTGGCTCGACGCCGATCGTGTTCGTCGTCAATCCGAAAGTGCCCGCAAAAGATGCAAAGGAGCTGGTCGCACTGCTGAAAGCCAAGCCCGGTGGCTACAACTACGCATCGTCGGGCAACGGCACGATCCTGCATCTGGCCGCGGCAATGTTTTTTGAAGAGGCCGGGGTCACGGCGACGCACGTGCCGTACAAAGGAGTCGGCCCGATGCTGACCGATCTGATCAGTGGGCAGGTTGAAATGGGCACGCTGTCGCTGCCGTCGATTCAGCAACATTTAAAAAGCGGCGCGTTGCGTGCGATCGGCACCGGTACCGCGACGCGTCTGGCGGCCGCGCCTGATATTCCGACCATGACCGAGCAGGGCATGCCGGGCTATCTGGTCGAGGGATGGTTCGCCGTCATCGGTCCGGCCAAGATGCCGGCGGCCGAAGCTAAGCGCATCAACGCAGCGTTTGCGACCGCATTTGCAACACCGGAGGTGCGCGAGACGATGGCCAAGCAGGGCAACACGATCAACGTCAGCACGCCGGAAGTCGCTACCCAGTTTTTCCGCAGTGAGATGGCGAAGTACGCGCAGCTCGTCAAGAAAGCGGGAGTCGAGCTGCAATAAGCGACTGCAAGGCCGGCTTTTACAAGCGCGGATGACGCCGCTTCGATTGTGCCCGCACGTTCTGTATGTGTGCGCAGACGGGAAGAGCGCGAAGGTAATCTGCCAGTGAGGTTATGGCTCCTTCAACCCAGTCCATGAACACCCGCGCCGGAGACGTTGCACGCTTGCGAGAGACGTTGGCCGCGCAACCCAACGATCGAGTGTCATGGCACAACCTCGCTGCGGCCGAAGGTGATCTGGGGCACGCGGCCGAAGCGGAGATTGCGGCCCGGCGTGCGATCGCACTGGGCATCACCGCGCCCGAAACTCGACTGGTGCTGGCGCGCGCGCTGCAGTCGCAACGCAAGCTGGACGAAGCCGAAGCTACGTTCAAGAAGGCGCTTACGCTTCGGCCCTCGTACGTAGATGCACATCGCGACCTCGCGCAATTGATCTGGATGCGCACCGGCCGCACCGGTGACGCGCTGAAAAAACTGTCGCGCACGTTGCGGGAATTTCCAGCCGAAGCGGCGCTGCATCTGGTGCACTCGAGCGTGCTCGAATTCGCGGGCGACCTGACGGGCGCCTTGGCTGCGGCCGAGCGTGGTTTGGCCCACGCGCCGAAGGACCTGACGCTGCTGAGTCAACTCGCTCATCTTTGCATCGAAACCGGCGACGCGGCACGCGCATTGGCGTTCTCGATGCGCGCGGTGCAACTGGCGCCTGCAGATAGCGGCACGCAAATCAGTCTGTGCGAATCCTTGCTGGCTTCGGGCCAAGCGGCGGACGCCGAAGCGAAAGCCACTGAACTGTGCGCTGCATTGCCGACCAATCAATACACGCTTGCGCTGCAGGCGACGGCATGGAGAACGTTGGGCGACTCGCGGTATTCCACCTTGTACGACTATCGATCGTTGGTGGCGGAGCAGGTGCTCGACACGCCGGCAGGCTTCGCGAATCTGCACACGTTCTTAAACGAGCTGTCGGCGGAGCTGCAGGCTTTGCACAGCTTCCACACGCATCCGCTGTATCAATCGGTGCGCGGCGGCAGTCAGTTGCCCTTGCAATCGGCGGAACTCGCGCGGCCGATGATCGCCATGTTATTTAGCGCCATCGACGCTGCGGTTGCACGCTACCTATCGCAGTTAAGTGCCGGCAGCGATCCGCTGCGGGCGCGTAACAGCGGCCGCACCGCGATAAGTGGCGCGTGGAGTGTGCGTTTGCGTTCCGGCGGCCATCACGCCGATCACGTGCACCCGCACGGATGGCTGTCTTCCGCCTGCTACATCGCGCTGCCGCCCACAATTGGCGACGGAACATCAGCCCGCGAAGGTTGGTTGCGTTTCGGTCGGCCCGGCGTCAAGACCGTCCCGCCACTGGAAGCCGACCACTTCGTGAAGCCGCGGCCTGGGCTGCTGGTCCTGTTTCCGGCGTACATGTGGCACGGCGTCGAGCCGTTCGTTAGCGACCAGTCCCGGCTATCGGTCGCGTTCGACGTCGTGCCTGTCTGACATCTAGCATCTTTGATTTACAACGCAGTGACCGGAGCGTGACGTGCGGCGTTGCGCACAACATCCGCTTTGCGCAATCGCCGGTAACGTAATTGTCACCGCGCGTCACTAGCATCGTCGACGAAAGTTGCCGATCGCAGCGACGTCCGGATCCTCGCTTATGAATCAAACCTCCAAACTGGCGCTGACCTTCATTATCTTTATCGCTGTCAGTGCGTGCGGCGATTCCGATGACCCCGCTCCGGCGCCTGCACCGGCCCCTGCACCGGCCCCGCCACCTGCCGCGCCGTTTGCCGTGAAGATCATCGGCTTCAATGATTTTCACGGCAGTTTGGAGTCGCCCGGCACGTTCGGAGAGAACACGTCGGTGCCGGTGGCGAATCGTCCGCCGGTGGGTGGCGCCGAGTTTCTAGCTGCTCACGTCGCTCGATTAAAGGCGCAGAACTCTAACAACGTCGTTGTCGGGGCGGGCGACTTCATCGGCGCATCGCCGCTGATTTCGGCGCTGTTTTTTGATGAGCCATCGATCGAAACGATGAATCGCATTGGTCTCGAATTCAACGCGGTCGGCAATCATGAATTCGATAAAGGTTCCGCCGAGCTGCTGCGTTTGCAAAACGGCGGCTGCAAGATGACCGGCGGTGCGCAGGATCCGAACAGTTGTCGCGGCGCCAGCGTCGGCACTCCGGTCCCTTTTGAAGGCGCTAAATTCAAATGGCTTTCGGCCAACGTGATCGCGACCGCAACCGGCCGCCCGTTGTTGCCAGCCTACGGCACGAAGACTTTCAACGGCGTGCCGGTCGCATTCATCGGCATGACGCTGCGCGCCACGCCGACTATCGTCACTCCGTCCGGCGTGGCGGGTCTCGAGTTTCGCGATGAGGCGCAGACCGTCAACGCGCTGATACCCGAGCTGCGCGCTGCCGGTATCGAATCGATCGTCGTGCTGGTGCACGAAGGCGGCTTTCAAAGCGGCACGCTGTCGGATATCAATGGCTGCGAGGGTAATCTCGCCGGCTCCGCGATCGCCGGCATTGTCAGTAAGCTCGATAACGCAGTCGATGCGGTCGTCAGTGGTCACACACACCCGCGTACAACTGCAAGTTGCCGAACGCAGCGGGCCGGCCGATTCCGGTAACGAGTTCGAGCGCTTTCGGTCGCGTGCTGACGGACATCGATGTCACGATCGACCCAGCATCGAAGGACATCACTACAGCGAGCGCCACCAATCGACTGGTGGTTCGCAACGATCCGGCGATACCGGGTAACGCAGCAGTGCTTGGAGTTGTAAGCGGCTACAGCAGCCTGGTATCGCCGATCGCCAACACGGTGATCGGCTCGATCACGGCGAGCCTGCCGAACACCGCGTCCGATGCAGCGTGCAACATGCCCGCCGGCAATTTGATCGCCGATTCGCAGTTCGCTGCCACTCAACCA
>JACCZX010000296.1 GCA_013695705.1 Burkholderiaceae bacterium
TCAATGGGCGCTGCGCTCATGGTTACTGTTGAATGTCCGCCAGGCGAACGCGCGGGTCGAGCGCTGAATACATCAGATCGACCAATAGGTTGATCAAAATGAACATGAACACTACGACCAGCAGGTACGCAACGACCACCGGCCGATCAAGCTGGAAGATCGAATCGATCACCAGCTTCCCCATGCCCGGCCACGCGAAAATCGTTTCGGTCACCACCGCAAACGCAATCACCGAGCCTAGCTCGAGCCCGATCACGGTGATGAGCGGAATCATGATGTTCTTCAGCAGGTGCACTCCAATCACGCGCCGGTTTGTGAGCCCTTTGGCGCGCGCGAACTTGATGTAATCGAGCAGGCTTTGCTCGCGCACCTGCGCGCGCGTCAGCCGAATGATCAGCGACAGTTTGAACAGCGCGAGGTTGATCGCCGGAAGCAGTGCGTACCTCAACCCTTCGATGTTGAAAATCGACAGCTGCAATCCGAGCACATCGGTGGTCGGCCCGCGCCCGGTCGAGGGCAGCCAGCCGAGCTGCACCGCAAACACCATTATCAGAATCAGCCCAACCCAGAAAGTCGGCAGCGAAAAGCCGAGGATCGATCCCGCCATGATCGCTTTCGCGCCCGCGCTGTGCGGCCGCAGTCCGGCGTAAAGCCCGAGCGGGATGCCGAGCGTTACCGCGATCACCATCGCCAGAAACGCCAGCTCAAGGGTTGCGGGCATGCGCTCGAAAATCACTTCGAGCGCCGGCCGCGCGTAGACGAATGAGTTGCCTAGATTGCCGGTAAATGCGCCACCAACGAAGCTCAGGTACTGCTCGTGAATCGGTTTGTCGAGCCCAAGCGCCTTGCTCGCGCGCTCCTTCTCGATCTGATCGGCTGATGGATTGACCAGAATTTCAACCGGGTCGCCGATCAGATAGAGACCGCCGAATACGAGCAACGACGTGACCGCCAATACGAGCAGCGTTTGCGCGAGACGGCGCAGGATGTAGACAGTCACGCGCCGCGCCTTGTGGCTATGCTCTCAGCGCACTGTCATTGCCGCGCACGCGGGAATTCCGTATCGGCGCCGCTGCCGCATG
Organism: Burkholderiaceae bacterium; assembly: GCA_013695705.1. Classification (GTDB taxonomy): domain Bacteria; phylum Pseudomonadota; class Gammaproteobacteria; order Burkholderiales; family Burkholderiaceae_F; genus JACCZX01. Next base: position 1,083 of record JACCZX010000296.1, read on the forward strand.
GATCGGCGCTTGTTTCCAATCGCTTGCGCTCTTGGACATCGCCGTCACTTTCCGGGCCGCACTTCGAACGCATACGTGTTCTGATCGGCGCGCGCCTTGTACGTCATTCCCTGGCGCGTTGCCCACGTACTGACTTCGTAGTGCAGCGGCACCAGGCCCATCATTTCTCCGACGGCTTTTTCGGACGCGCGCGCAAGCATGATGCCGCGCTTGGTGTCGTCGATCGTCGTCAGCGCCTGCGTCAGCAAAGCATCGACGCCGGCGTCGGAAAAGCGGCCGCGGTTGGCGGTGCCCAGGCCTTGCTTCTGATCGAATGTTGCCAATAATGCGCGGAGCGGCGATGAAGTCTCTCCCGTCTCTGCGCCCCAGCCTGCGAGCAGGAATGAGAACTCAAGCTTCGATCCGCGCGAGAAGAACACGTTCGATGGCATCGTCTCGAGCTTGGTCGGGATGCCGTTGCGCGACAGAAACTGCGCCACCGCCTGTGCCACCGCGGCGTCGTTGATGTAACGATTATTGGGCGCATGGAGCGTGAGTCCGAAGCCGTTCGGGTAGCCCGCTTCGGCCAGCAGCTTTTTGGCGGCCGCCGGATCGTACTTATCGGGCTTCAGCGTCTTGCTGGTGCCGAAGAACTGTTCCGGCAGCAACTGGCCCGCCGCCACGCCCTGGCCTTCCATGATGCGCGAGACGATCGCATCACGGTCGATCATCTTGCTAATGGCTTGCCGCACGCGCGGATCACGCAGCGGATTTGCTTCGAGCGGTTTGCCGTCGGTGCTGGTGACAAATGGAGAATTCTTGTCGCGGCTCGAATCCATGTGCAGATAAATGATGCGGTTCGATACCGCCGACGACACAGCTACACGCTTGTCCTTCGACAACTGTGCAATGTCTGCTGTCGGCACGCCTTCGATCATCTGCACGTCGCCCGCCAACAGCGCGGCCACGCGCGCCGGCGCACTCGGGATCATGCGGAAACGAACGTTGTCCCACGCGGGCTTGGCGCCATAGTAAGCATCGTTGCGCTTAAGCACGACGCGATCGCCGGCCACGTACTCGGCATAGCGGTACGACCCGGTGCCGATCATCGCCTTGCCGGAGTTGAAGTCCTCGGTTTTCGCGGTGTCCGCGACCGATTTCGGCACGATCATGATCGATGTCATGTCGTTCGGCAGAAGCGGGTGCGGCTTATCGGTTTTAAATCGCAGCGTGTACTTATCCGGCGTTTGAATGTCGACGATCGGCCGCACGAAGAACGCAAACGACGCCGGAGAATTCGGTACGTTCGGCACACGCTTAAACGTCGCAATCACATCGTCCGCAGTGAATTCCTGGCCGTTATGAAACTTAACGCCCCTGCGCAGCTTGAACTCCCATTCGAGGTCGTTCAGCGCCTTCCACGACTCGGCCAGCCCCGGCTGCATGCGCTGCGCTTCATCGGTCTTGACCAGAGTCTCGAAGACATGCCGGCCGAGGCTGTTGTTCGGCGTCAGGTTGTGGAAATGCGGATCGAGCGAGGTGATAGGTGTTGATAAGCCAACTGTCAGGTCAGCGGCGTACGCCGACGCAGCAAACAGTGTCGACGCTAAGACGGCGCCAAAGGCGCGCGCATAAAGTGGCATAACACCTCCGTAAATTGCTTGAGCGATAGCTTAGCTGTCATTTCCCGCTCAGCAGGTAGCCAAAGATATGCGGCGTTTCGCATAGAACTGCCGCGCACCGGGCGGAGTTGCAAGAAACCGAGCATGCGCAGGTATCGCGATTGTGCTGGCGCCCCGGCATCAGCGTGAGGCCTGTTTCAGTAGCGGGCACGCTTCGTGCACTTTTTTACCTCGGCACCACTACGTGCATCCGTGCGTGTAGTGGCACGAAAAACAAGCCCCTATAGTGCAGCAAAGCAATGGCCAAACCAGGCGCAAGCGTGCGGAGCACAACCAAGTTGAGAACGCCAGTTGGGGCGCGCGAACTGGTAAATGATTCCGCGGAACAAGGAACGTGGACAGAGCACGTTGTACCGCCACCTGCCAACGGCGACGCGACGGCGACCAGCGGCGCGCAGCCGGTGATGAGCCCAAATGTGAACTTGAGTGAACTGCACCACAAGCTGATCGAGCGCTTTGCGCCACCTTCGATACTGATCAACGCGCAGTACGACGTGATTCACATGTCGGATGGTGCCGGCCGATTCCTGCATATGCCCGGCGGTGAGCCCACTCGGAGCCTCCTGGAACTAGTTCATCCGATGCTGCGCCTTGATTTGCGCGCGGCGCTGCTGAGCGCACAGCAATCGCAGATGCCGGCCGATACATCCAAAGTAGCGGTCGACCTAGAAGGCGAGCAACAGGCGGTGGACATTCACGTTTCGCTGGCCCCCGACATGGCGCCAGGCTATTTGCTCGTGACAATGGAGGCGAGGCCGAAGGGCGCCATCTTTAGCGGCGCACGCGAGACTCGCCCGGACGCGGTTGCACATCAATTCAAAATCGAGCTTGAAAGAACGCAAACCCTGCTGCGCGATAAGGTCGAGCAGGCCAAAGCGTCAACCGAGGAGTTAAGAGCGAGCAACGAAGAGCTGCAGTCCATCAACGAACGGTTGACGACAGTCAATCAGGAGTTGAAGTGCAAGGTCGACGAGCTGGGCTTTGCCAACAGCGACCTGCACAACCTGATGACGGCAACCGCGATTGCCACGATATTTCTCGATCGCGATCTGCGCATCATGCGCTACACGCCGCCTGCGGTCGAACTGTTCAATCTGATTCCCACCGACATCGGGCGCCCACTGACTGTCCTGAGGAACCGGCTTGAATATCCGGAGATCGAGCGTGATGCACGGCGTGCTCTGAGCGAGTTGATACCGGCCGAGCGCGAAGTGCATGCCGCTGGTCGCTGGTTTCTTGCACGTACGCTGCCGTACCGCTCATCCGATGATCGCAGTGGCGGGGTGCTGTTCACGTTCGTCGATGTCACCGTGCGCAAGGAGACGGAAGACGCGTTGCGCGCATTGCAGGCCGAGCAGGCGGCCGATATCAGCGCGCTGCTGCGGCTGCAGGATCTGAGCTCGCGCTTGCTTGCTGCAAGTGAGCTTGCGCCCCAGTTGAAATACATGCTCGATGCAACGATGGAATTGCAGAACGCAGATTTCGGCAGTCTGCAGTTGTACGACCAGGTTACCCAGACGCTCGAAATGATTTCCACGCGCGGCTTCGATACTTCCTTTGTCGAGCAGACCAGGACTATTCCAATGGACCAGGCGTTCGCCAGCGCGCGCGCGATTCTGCGCCGCGAGCGGGTCGCCATTTTTGATGTCGAGCTCGACGAGGGCTACGTCGCGCTGCGCCCGTTGGCGGCGCAGGCGGGCTACCGCGCGGTGCAAACCACCCCGCTGATCGATCGCAACGACCAGCCGCTCGGAGTGCTGGCAACCTACTTTCGCGAGCCGCACCAGCCGTCGCCGCGCGAGCAGAGGCTCACCGATCTGTATGCGCGACAGGTGTCCGACGTGATCGCGTTGAAGCTTTCAGAACAAAGCCTGCGGCTATCTGAAGAGGCATTCCGCGCGATCGTTGAGCAGAGCGCTCTTGGCGTCGCGCGTTGCGATTTCGACGGCCGTATGACTTTTGCCAATCAGCGCTTTTGCGAGATGGTCGGGCGCACTACCGATGAGCTCTACCAGCTGCACTGGAAGGAATTTACGCACGCAGATGATCTACCCGAAAACGAGCGAAAGTTTGCGCGTCTGGCGCGCGAGGGCACGCCGTTTGAACTGGAAAAGCGCTTTATTCGTCCCGACGGCACATGGCTATGGGCCGGCGTCAGCGTGTCGGTCTTGCGCGACCGTGCGGGGCGTCCGTATTCGGCGACCGCGCTGATACTCGATCTGACCGAGCGTAACCGCGCCAAGGAAGCATCGCGCGAAAGTGAGGAACGGCTGCGTTTGGTGCTCGACAATGCGCGCGAGTATGCAATTTTTTCGATGGATCTTGAACGGCGCGTAACAAGCTGGAACTCGGGTGCCGAGCGCCTGATCGGCTACGGCGAGAAAGAGATCATCGGTCGGTTCGCCGACGTGATCTTCACCCCCGAAGATCGCGCCGCCGGGGCGCCCGATCTCGAGGCAGGCATTGCTTTGGAGGAAGGCCGCGCAGCAGACGAGCGTTGGCATGTTCGCAAAGATGGAAGTCGCTTTTGGGGCAGCGGCGTAATGATGGCGATGCATGATGCCAACGACAACACCATTGGCCTGATCAAGATTTTCCGCGACCAGACTCAGGCGCGAGCGATCACCGAGGCGCTCGCGCAAAGCCGGACCGAGCTCGAAAAAGCCCTGCACGAAAACCGAATTGCGCGCGATGATCTCGAGACAGCGAGCCGCGCGAAGGATCATTTTCTTGCCGTTTTATCGCACGAGTTACGCACGCCGCTGACGCCGGTGATCATGGCGGTCCAGGCGCTTGCGCGCCGCCCCGACCTGCCCGAGACGGCGCGTGACGCGCTGGAGATGATTCGGCGCAACGTCAAGATCGAATCGCATCTGATCGATGACCTGCTCGACTTGACTCGGATCGCCCGCGGGCAGCACGAAATCATCATTGAGCCGTTGAATTTGCATGCCGCGATAGCAGGCGCGATCGAAATATGTGAGTCGGACATCCGTGGCAAGGAGCAGACGTTAACGGTTGCGCTGGAGGCAACGCGTTGTCAGACGATTGGCGACGCGGTTCGATTTCAACAAGTTGTGTGGAATTTATTGCGCAATGCGTCAAAGTTCACGCGCAAGGGCGGTGCAATCCGCCTGTTGACCAGAATGTCAGGGCAGAAGTTCGTGCTGGTCGTGGCGGACAACGGCATCGGCATCGAGGCATCGATGTTGCCTTTGATCTTCGACCCTTTTAACCAGGGGGGCGAGCAGATCGCACGCGAATTTGGCGGACTGGGCCTTGGACTTGCTATTTCAAAGGCGACGGTTGAAGCGCACGGTGGACTGATCAAGGTAGAAAGTACCGGTCGCGGACATGGAGCCACAGTTTCCGTCGAATTGCCCTTGTCCTCGACCGCATAAACATGGCCCTCGCACAATTTGACAAAGCCGGCTCCCCATCGCCACACGCGGTAGGCTCGCTGCGGATCTTCGTGGTCGAGAATCACGCCGACACGCGCGAGTTTCTTACTCTGATGCTGGAAGAACTCGGACACACCGTGGTGGTGGCCGATTCGATGAATTGCGCGCTGCGAGACTTACCGACGGCGCATTGCGACGTTTTGATTTCCGACATCGGTCTGTCCGACGGCGACGGTTGGCAGCTTCTTGGTCGACTCGATCTGCCGCGGCCGCTCTACGCGATCGCGATGAGCGGTTACGGAATGGCCTCCGACCGCGCCCGCAGCAAGGCCGCTGGTTTTCGTCATCATCTCGTAAAGCCGATGGGTCTGGAGCAGCTTGAAAGCATCCTCTCTGAAGCTGCGGCCGAGCTCAGTTCCAACAATCGTTCCAACCGAGGCATGACTGTTTTGTTTAGCACCGCCAATTGATCCGCTGATACTTGGCGGGTAAGGCGTCCAATTAAGCAACGCGGGAGCCGCTGGCATTTATTCCACTGCGCTCGCGAAATGTGGTGGCCAAGGACGGAATTGAACCGCCGACACAAGGATTTTCAGTCCTCTGCTCTACCAACTGAGCTACTTGGCCTTCTTTCCTGCTGAACTTGCCGGACGACGCTTGAAGCAATCAATTCGCCGTCGCCGCCAAGGGCGCAAAGTATAGACGGCAGTGCTAGCCGGTCAGCGCAGCGGCATAATCGTTGCGCGCATGAGCACCTCCATGATCGATGTTGCCGTCGTTGGCACCGGTATTCCGGGGCTGACGGCCGCGCTTGGCTTTGCTCAGCAAGGGTTTCGCGTCGCGCTGATTGGACCGCGGCCCGTACCTCATCGGCCGACGCCTGCTGCGCCGTTTGACGCTCGTATTTATGCCGTTGCGCCGGCCAGCATTGCGTTGTTCGAACAGATTGGAATATGGGGCAGCGTCGATCAGCAGCGCGTGTGTGCGGTGGAGCGGATGCGCGTGTTCGGTGATGACGGGCATGAGCTGGCATTCGACGCCTATGGCGCAACGGTTGAACGCCTGGCAACGATCGTTGAAGAGGCCGAGTTGTTGCGGGTGCTCGACGCGGCGTGCGGGTTTCAACCTGCGGTCAAGCGAATCGCCTCGGCGTTTGTGTCGATCCGCAACGAGACGGACGCTATCAACGTTGATCTCGAAGATGGCAGTTCAGTGGCAGCACGGCTGCTTGTCGGCGCCGACGGCTCGAACTCCTCGGTGCGCGCTGCTGCGGGTATCAACGCATCGATCAAGTCGTATCAGCAGACCGCGGTGGTTGGCAATTTCGCGTCACAGCGTCCGCACTTGAATACCGCGTGGCAGTGGTTTAGTTCCGAGGGCGTGGTTGCGCTACTGCCGCTGCCGGGCAATCATGTGTCGCTGGTCTGGTCTGCGCCGGTCGCCGTGGCGCGCGAGCTCATGGAGTTGGCTCCGGCCGACTTCGCCGCACGCGTCACGCAGCGCTGTGGAGCGGCCCTCGGTGAGCTCACCTCGATCGGCGCGCCACATACGTTTCCACTGCGGCGTATCGCCGTGACGCGGCTGGTCGCTGCCCGCCTTGCACTGATCGGTGATGCGGCGCATGTCGTGCATCCGTTGGCGGGACAGGGATTGAATCTCGGCTTGCAGGACGTGGCGTTGCTGCTCCGCGTGGTCGGTGCGCGTGAATCATTCCGCGCGCCAGGCGATGCGGTGCTGCTGCGCCGTTACGAGCGCGGGCGCGCTGAAGCGATTGCCTTGATGCGTTTCACAACCGATTCACTGGCGCAACTATTTGCACTCGATGACCCGCTGGCGCGGCGCTTGCGCAACGTCGGCCTGGCAACGGTTAATCGCCTGAGTCCGCTGAAAAACGCCCTTATTCGCCGGGCGCTCGGTTGAACTGGATGGGCGGTGGGTGGTCTACCCTGACAATCACCTTGTCGTCATTACACTGCGCACCACTTAAGCGCTGGTTGCTGCTTATTGCGATCGAATCTGCGCGCTCTTGCCGGAGAGAATCATGAATCGTTGGACCCGACGCGCTGGCGTCGTAGCAATCTCGTTGATCTGCTCGGTTGCCTTGGCGCAAACGGCGAAGCCGGTCGACAGCAAAAATGCGCCGGCGCCCGGCAGTACAGAAGCGCAGGTCGCTGCGCGGTTCGTTGAGAAATCCGGCGGGCAAAAGCCCGAGCAAGTCTTCAAGGGCCGTGGCGGCTTATACGAAGTTTTAATCGGTGGGCAGATCTATTACGTTGACCCCGAAGTCACGTTCGTGCTCGCCGGCCGCATGTTCGACCCGCGCACGCGTGAAGATCTGACGCAAAAGCGGCTCGATACTGCCCTTAAGGTCGATTTCAAATCACTGCCCCTCGATCGTGCGGTAAAGACAGTGCGCGGCGACGGCTCGCGCGTGCTGGTGACGTTCGAAGATCCGAATTGCGGCTACTGCAAGAAGCTGTGGCAGAACATGGCCGAGCTTAAAAACGTCACGATCTATACCTTCCTGTACCCGATCCTGTCGCCGGATTCGCATGAAAAAGCGAAGGCGATCTGGTGCGCAAAGGATCGTGCTGCGAGCTGGGACGAGCACATAGTGCAGAACAAGACGCCGCCGGCGCCCGCTGCGGATTGCAAGACGCCGCTCGAGCAAAACGTTGCGCTCGGTCGCGAGCTCGGGATCAACGGCACACCGACAATCGTGTTTACCGACGGCACGCGTTCAGCGGGCGCTCTGCCGGTGGCGATGATCGAACAACGTTTGGCTGCGCTTAAGAAGTAATTAGTATCTAGCGCTGCGGCAACATCGCCTCGGGGGTCGTGCCTTTCGGCAATAGCATCCACGCCCGACCTTCGTGTTTCTGCCGCCCCGCGCGTTCGCCGGCCGCGGCGCCGAAACCCCAGAAAAAGTCGAACCGCAACGGTCCGCGAATCGCGCCGCCGGTATCTTGTGCCAGCATCGGCCGCACAATGGGCGTTTGTGACTCCGGATCGGTGGTCGCCAACACGACCGGTACGCCGAGCGGGATGAAGCGTGGGTCCACTGCGACCGAGCGACCCGGCGTCAACGCAACACCAAGCGCGCCAAGCGGCCCGGCGGTCGCATTGCCAAGTGGAAGCTCGCGAAAGAAAACGAAGCTCGAATTCTGATCAAGCGCCTCCTTCAGTTGCGCTGGATTGCGCTGCGCCCACGTCTTGATCCCCTGCATCGACGCCTGATCGATCGTCAACTGACCTTGGTCAATCAGCCATCGTCCGAGCGAGCGGTACGGATGGCCGTTTTGATCGGCGTAGCCAACGCGAACCGTTGTGCCGTCGACCAGTTGCACGCGACCCGATCCCTGAATCTGCAAAAAAAACGCATCGACCGAATCGTCAACCCATAGCAGTTCGTTGCCGCGCAAAGAATTCGAGCCGATGATCTCGCCGCGCGTCGGATATGGAACGATGCGACGGCCCTGCAGCTTGCCGCGCAAGCGCATGTTCGACAGCTCGGGGTAAACCGATGCCAGATCGACAACGATCAAGTCGTCCGGCACGCGGTAAAGCGGAACACTGAACTTATCGGTGCGTGCGCGGCTACCGCGCAACAGCGGTTCGTAATAGCCGGTCACGAGTCCGCTGCTGCGTGCATCGATCTCCTTCCCATTTTCGGACTGTCGCGAGCCGATTCGATACACGTCGAAGCGGCTCGCAAAAAAAGCGCGTACTGCAGCGCCGTCGCGGGCGTCGACCGCAAGCGTCTGTGCGCAGACCTCGCGCCAGCTGTCGCGCCGCGTCAGTGCGTCGCATGATTTGAGGAATGCTGGCCACGCAGCGGCCCAATCGGCATGCGATGTTGCGGGTAACGCGTCGAAGGTGACCCGGTCGTAGCTCGCGCGGGTATCAAGGCCTGCGGCAGCCGGAACGGTTGCATTTGGGATTGGCGCCGGCACTGCGGGGGCGCTTGCGGGGCCTTGCGGTGCTGGCGATGGCGGGATTGCCGCGGGTGGGTCGGTACGTGGTGCTACCGGTGCCTGCGGACTGACAGGAGGAAGCGGCGCGGTTGCACACCCAGCAATGAACAGCGCCACAAGCGCCAAACTAGAATGACACCAACCATGATCGAATCGAGCCATGTGGCTTATTCTGCTTGAAGCCGCGCTCGCGGTTGCGCTCCTGATCTTTATCGTCTGGTGGACGATGTTCGACAAGCCGAAGAAAAAGGATTAGTGCAGCGTACGCGGCATCGACAATACGAACTCAGGGATGCGGGCCTCAAAGGCGGTGCCGTCGGCGCCGACGCAGTGATAGGTGCCGCGCATCGAGCCCACCGGTGTAGGCAGCGGGCATCCACTGGTGTATTCGAACGCTTCGCCGGGTTGCAGAACCGGCTGCTCGCCGACCACACCATCGCCTTCCACTTCTTCGATCTTGTTATTGGCGTCGGTAATGATCCAGTGGCGGGATATCAATTGCGCCGTTGCATCGCCGGTGTTTTTGATCGTCACGGTGTACGCGAACATAAATCGTTGTTCCGACGGATCTGAGTAGTCCGGCAAAAACTGCGGCTGCACTGTGACCGCAAATTGATACTTGGCCATGGATGATTGCTCGATCGAGTCAGAAAGGGCTGACCCTTAGAATAAACGCAGCCGACGAGGTTCCGATGACGACAAGAAACTACCGAATCGCCCCCAGCATTTTGTCTGCGGATTTTGCGCGGCTGGGCGAAGAGGTCAGGGCGGTCGTCGCAGCGGGCGCCGACTGGATTCACTTCGACGTTATGGATAACCACTATGTACCCAATCTGACGATCGGGCCGCTGGTGTGTGAAGCGATTCGTCCCCATGTCGATGTGCCGATCGACGTGCACCTGATGGTGAAGCCGGTGGATCGTATCGTGCCCGACTTTGCAAAAGCAGGCGCAAATGTCATTACCTTCCATCCGGAAGCATCGGACCACATCGATCGCACGTTGTCGCTGATTCGCGAAGCAGGCTGCAGGGCGGGGCTGGTTTTCAACCCGGCTACTCCCTTGTCTCACATGGATCACGTAATGGACAAGCTCGATCTGGTGCTGCTGATGTCGGTCAATCCGGGCTTCGGCGGGCAGGCGTTTATCGCAGAGACGTTGCACAAGGTCGCAGCTGCGCGAACCAGGGTTGATGCCTACAAGCAGCTCAGCGGCCGCGAGATCCTGATTGAAATCGATGGCGGAGTGAAGGCTGAAAACATTTCGGATATCGCCCGCGCAGGGGTCGACGTGTTCGTTGC
>JACCZX010000303.1 GCA_013695705.1 Burkholderiaceae bacterium
ATCATCAGCTGGGTGCTGGTGAAAATGGGCTTGATCGACCGCTACATCGATTTTCTGGGCGAGCCGTGGAACGCGCGCTTATCGGTGATCGCCGCCAATATCTGGCGCGGCGTGCCCTTTGTGGCCATCACGTTGCTTGCCGGTCTGCAGACCATCTCTCCGTCGTACTACGAGGCCTCGGCGATCGACGGCGCAACTCGGTGGCAGCAGTTTCGCCACGTCACCTTGCCGCTGCTGACGCCGATCATCGCGGTGGTAATGACCTTCTCGGTGCTGTTTACTTTCACGGACTTCCAGTTGATTTATGTGATCACGCGCGGTGGTCCGCTGAATGCCACTCACCTGATGGCAACGCTGTCGTTCCAGCGCGCGATTTCTGGCGGCGCGCTGGGCGAGGGTGCTGCGATCTCGATTGCGATGGTGCCGTTCCTGCTGGCCGCAATCATGTTCAGCTACTTTGGCCTGCAGCGTCGCGCGTGGCAGCAGGGAGGCCAAGACAAATGAGTACTACCGTGGCAACGCCTTCCCCGCAAGCTGGCGAGAGCGTCGGCATGAACTACCTCGAAACGCCGTCGCGCAAGTTCGTCACGATCTACCTGCCGCTGATCGTGTTCCTGATTGTGCTGCTGTTCCCGTTCTACTGGATGGGCGTCACGTCGGTGAAGCCCGACCATGAACTGCTGTCGCGCACCGGCAATCCATTCTGGGTGATTGCGCCGACGCTCGCGCATTTCGAAAAGCTGCTGTTTCGCACCGCGTATCCGGAATGGATGTGGAACACGGTGTTCGTGTCGGTCGTCGCGACCGCTTTTTCGTTAGCAGCTTCGGTATTCGCCGCCTACGCAATCGAAAGGCTTCGTTTTCGCGGATCAAAGCATGTAGGCCTATCGATCTTTCTTGCCTATCTCGTGCCGCCGTCAATTCTGTTCATTCCGCTTGCAGCGGTTGTCTTCAAGCTCGGTCTGTTCGATACACGCTGGGCTTTGATCCTGACGTATCCGACGTTCCTGATCCCGTTCTGCACCTGGCTGCTGATGGGTTACTTCCGATCGATTCCGTTCGAGCTGGAAGAGTGCGCGCTGATCGACGGCGCGACGCGCTGGCAGATTCTGACCAAGATCGTGCTGCCGCTCGCAGTGCCCGGCCTGATCTCCGCCGGCATCTTTGCGTTCACCCTGTCGTGGAATGAATTCATCTACGCGCTGACCTTCATCTCGTCGTCGGAGATCAAGACGTTGCCGGTCGGCGTCGTCACCGAACTGGTCGAAGGCGACGTCTACCACTGGGGCCCGCTGATGGCCGGCGCGCTGCTCGGTTCGCTGCCGGTGGCTTTTATCTACTCGTTCTTCGTTGAGTACTACGTGTCGGGGTTGACGGGGTCGGTGAAGGAATGATGGACGTCACGGACCTTCTGCGCCGCGTCGCGGCCTATAACAGGGAAGCGCTCGATAGTCTGTTTCAGTTCCTTAGCAGGATTTTTTTCATCATCGGCAGCGGCAGGCTTCCTTGTGCGACGAACGCATCGTGGAACTGTCTTAGCGACGCGCGCTTGCGCGCACGGTACACGTCGCGCAGCGCGATGATCTCGAGCTTCCCCAGCGTGTAATAAAGATAGGTGGGGTTGTACGCCCCGCGGCGCGATTCCTCGTAGGCGTTCGCCGGCTCCTGAAACGCTGTCTCCTCGAAGAGCTTCGCGCCTTGCTCGACAGTCCACCCCTCGGTATGCAGCTTGATTCCGACGACATAACGGACGTCTCGCAGCAGTGCCTCCTGCAGCTGCGCGAGTCGATACTTCGGATCTGCTCCGCCGAAGCCTTCGTCGATCATCATCTGCTCCGCGTAGTGCGCCCACCCTTCGGCATTCGTGCCGCAGAAGACGAGCTTGCGGGTCTTCGTCGGAAAGCGCGGCGCATACAGAAACGGCAGGTAATGACCGGGATACGCCTCGTGTACGTTGATCAGCGCGACGACCCACGGGTTGAACAGGCGCAGGTGTTCTTTCTTGTGCTCCGCCGTCCAGTCGGCTTCGACCGGCGTCACGTAGTAAAACGCCTCCGTAGCCTTCGGCTCGAACGGGCCGGGAGTGTCCATCGAAGCGAAGCCGCCCGAGCGTGCGTACGGCGGAGTTTCCTCGATGCGAGGCCGCACATCCGATGGAATCGTGACGATGCCTCGCTCGACCAGAAAGCGCCGCGCGTCTTCGACCGAGTTGCGCACGGCGGGGACCAGGCCCTCCGGCGGGGGGTGCGTGTCGGACAGCGCCGCCATGACCTGCGCCGGAGTTTTGAGCGGATCGATCTGCCTGGCGATTGCCACGAACGCTGCGTAGTCCTTATCCAGCTGCGCTTCGCCTTTCGCCAGCAGGTCCGCCAGCGGCAGCTGCACCATCTCGTCGTGCTTCAGCTTCGCCAGAAAATTTTCGGCGCCGATGGCGTAGCTCCCTTTCGAGCGCGGCAACAAGTCCTGCTCGAGCCACGTTGCAAAGTCGCGCGTGGCGGCAATCACGTCCGCGTTGACGGCCTCGAATTCCTTCCACAGCGCGGCGTCGGCACTTGCCGCCTGCTTGGCCCACGTGGCGACGGAGCCCTCGAAGAAACCGGTGGAGCCCTTGGCCATCCGAATCGCCAGGTCAGTGAACTCCCGCGGCGGGTTCTGAACGTTCGCCCGCGCCGCGGCATACAGCGCGGGGATGGCTTTTGACCGCGCGATCACCGAGCGCAGCCGCTCCGGCGCGGGCGCGAAGTCGCGCTTGATCAGCCCGTCGACAGCGCGTCCAGGCAGGCCGGCGTAAGGCATCGGGTTGCGCTCGAACACGCGCAATGTTTGCAGGTCGAGCAGATCGCCGCGAATCTGCCCCTCCAGTACGTCGGCATCGATTGCGTCGTCGAACGAGAGCCGCGAGCGATCGAAGGCCGAGAGCCGCGTCAGTTGACGCTTCAGCTCTGCGATACGCGCAGTGATGGCTGCTTGCGAGCGGTTTTCGAGCTTTGCGTCGTACTGGTGAAGCCCGACTTCGGTGCCGTTCGAAGGCTCGAACGCGAACTTGGCTTCGAAGTAATCGTCGACGAAGCGCGCGAACGCGGTCGGTGACGCTTCCGCCGCAGTATCGGTCCCGGCGACGTAGAGCACGCGAGACTGAATACCGACGCGGCGGTCAGCGCTAACAGCAATTTCATCGGCGTGAAGCTAACACGCCGATGCGCGATGCGATGGAATGGCGTCCATCTAGGGCTTTGAATCCGCCAGCACTTGCAACTCGTCGGCTACCACTTCGGTGGATGGCATGCTGGCGCAGCCCGCCATCAATGCGAAAACAGCGGCGGCGATGGTTGAAAGGACTACCTTGCTTTGATTGCGTTTCATAAGTACCTCCTCGTTGAACTCCGGTTGGGAGAGTTGAATTGATTAGGAATTCCAAGCGACGGCGGTTTGCACCGGATGCTGCTGTGCTTCGGCGACAGCAAGAAAGTCGATAAACCCACCAACGGATAGCGTGATTGACAACGCCGCGGTCGCGAATACAAGACGAAGCGTCGGCGTTTCGTTGCCGAACTCGTGTTTCATATGAACCTCTGTGTTAGATGTGTAGCCACAGTAGGAGCACGCCGGTGCCGGCGCTAGCGCAAGTCGACGCGTGCACGATTTGGTGGCATCGTTGCAGCTGCATCGGGGGGCACGCGCGATAGGCGCGTCAGCCGCCGATGAAACCCGCGAGTCAGCGACGAATGCGGCGCGTTGCTACGCTGGATGAATGGGTTGCACTGTCAATGCCACGCGCTGATCGCACGCTTGTGATCGGTGTTTGACAGGATGACGACGCGCAACCTCTATCGGAAGTCACGCTTGGTTATGTCGCGGTACCGGAAAGTCGTCCAGTACCTTTGTCTCTGTAGGCGCGGTGGCAAAACCGCGCAGCTCCGCCGGTCATCCCGTCGCAGGTTTCCAAGCCTTGTCCTTGATCTCCACCAGCACCATGCGCGCGCCGGAGCCGGCGATGTTCTCGGCCATATGCGTAGCCGCCGGATCCCAGAACGCGTCGCCCGCCTTTAGATCGTTGATGAAGGTGGAGCCGTCGGCGCGCGTGACCTTTACTTTTGCGGGGCTGAGCACGATCGTGACGTGGTCAGGGTGGGAATGTTTTCCGGTGCCGCACACGCCGAGCCCGGGGCGCGAGACGTACTCGAGCACACGGACCTTGTCGTTCTCGAACACGAGGCGATAACTACGCGGTTCCATCTTGACTGGATCCTGAGCCTGCGCGGCGCCGAGCGGCACGCCAAGCGCTGCGAGCAGCAGAAGCACATCACGGCGACCGGCGTCGCTGGGGTCGGGACAAGCACATTTCAAAAGATCGCTCATGGTGAAACCTCCTTCGAGAAACGCTACATCTGACGGAAAAGATGATGGTGCTGCTCGCTGACCGTTAACGATTCCGGACGCTGCTTAAGGCGCACCTTCAACCCGCCGGTGCTTTCGCGCAGCACGCTGTCGATGGCCCGTACATTGACCAGCACGGCGCGGTGAATCTGCCAAAACGACTTTGGATCGAGTTGGTCGACGAGTTCCTTGATGGACTTCTTGATCAGCGACTCGGAATCGGGCGTGACGACCAGCGTGTACTTGTTGTCGGCCTTGAAATAACAAATGTCTTCCACCGTGATCAAGCGTACGGCGGCGCCGCGCGACACGCGAATCCACTGCAGGTGGCCGCTGCTAGGCCGCGCGTCAGTAGGGTTCTGCAGCCGCGACAAGTCGGGCGGCGTCTGCCGCAACTGGATCTTCAGGCGCTGCACGGTAGTGATCAGGCGCGACAGAGAAAAAGGCTTCATCACATAGTCGAGTGCCCCGGTCTCGAATGCGCCGAGCGCATGCTGGTCAAACGCAGTGATGAAGACGACATGGCAGCGCCCGGCAATCTGGCGCGCGACCTCGAGCCCCGTCAGACGCGGCATGTTGATATCGAGGAAAGCGACGTCCGGCGCATTCGTCTCGACGGCATGCAGGGCGGCGACGCCGTCGTCGACCCGGGCCACAACTTTGAGCTCCGGCCACAACGCCGCCAGGTGGTCAGCGAGTTCTTCACTGAGCAATGGCTCGTCCTCGGCAATCAACGCAGTGGGGCTGCGCTCGACCGCCACACCGTTACCGGTATTCACGCGGTACCTCCAGCTCGATCATCGAGCGCGCGCCGCCGGTTGGCGACGAGGCTGAAGCCCATCGGCAATGCGCACGGTCACCGTAAAGGTCGGCCAGCGCAACGCTCAGTTGTTCGCGCGCGGCGCCGTCGGGCGAGATGTTCGCCACCACCGACACGGTCAGCGTGCTCTCGTTTGCCTCCGCCGCCAACTCAATGCGCACTTCGCCCGTGATCTTTTCGAGCACGCGGACCGCGAGCGGCTGCAGCACACCGGCCGGGAATTCTGCGGTCGACAACTCCGCTGGCAGGCTCACCGTGTACGAGATCGGCCTGTCGAAGGCAAGTTGCTGCAGGCGCGCGTAGCTGGCGACCAGTTGAAACTCGGCTTCCAGCGACGAGCGCGCGCTGCGCAGCCTTGGCAGAGCCGCGCGCAGGAACGCAGTCAGTTCGTCGAGCAGGCGCTCTGCGCGCTCGGCGCTTTGGTCGTAGAAGCGCTTGACCGCGGCCAGCATGTTGAAGAGCAGTTGAGGATCGACGCGTGCCTGGATCGCCTGCAATTGTGCATGCGCCAGTTGCTGCCGTACCGCGCGTCCCGCGTCCTGCGCCGCAGCGAGCCGTTCGACGGCGTGTCGCCGCTCGCGCAGATGGTTAAGCGCCACGGCGGCGAGCGCAACGGTCACAAGATTGGCCCACAGCGTGTACCAAAACCAGGCTTCGGTCGACGCGGCGCCCCCGTAGCGAATAATCAGCGGCGCGTAGGGCAGCGCGGCCATCAACCCGGCCGAGATTAACGCACAGGTCAGCGACAATACCGCCACCCCGGCCATCCGCCGCGCACCGGCCAAGGGCAAGCGCTCAATCGCTTGCAGCGTTAGCGCGATCACCGGCACTCCCAATAGCGCGCGCAACAGCTCGTCGCCCTTATGGATTAGATAACTCACCCAGTCGTCGTATAGCAACGTGCTGTCTACGCGGCCAAATTCACTCAACAGCAGAGTCACTCTTAGCGCGGCGGCGACCAGGACGCACGTCAGCAGGCTCGAGTAAACCGTTGGCGGCCGCGCGAAACTGGTGGTCGTCATCGGGCGATTGCCGTCAACGGCCCCGACACAGCAGCGGTCGCGCTGCGGGTCCGCGAATCGACATTCCCTTGCCACGGCACGGTGATTCGCGCACACACGCCGCCCTGCTCGTCGAGCGTGAGCCGCGCGTCGTCGCCGTAACGTGCGGCAAGCTGGCGGCGAATATTCACCAGCCCGACGCCGGTGCCGTCGGCGCTGGCGCCGAAGCCGACACCGTCGTCGATGACAGTCACTTCCACACTCCG
This sequence comes from Burkholderiaceae bacterium, assembly GCA_013695705.1. Taxonomy (GTDB): domain Bacteria; phylum Pseudomonadota; class Gammaproteobacteria; order Burkholderiales; family Burkholderiaceae_F; genus JACCZX01. The sequence continues at coordinate 6,465 of JACCZX010000303.1, forward strand.
GCCAGCGCGCCGGGCGGCCAGCGCGATGGTGCCGCCGAGGTCGGCCGGCGTGAGCCCGTGCTTGATCGCGTTTTCGACCAGCGTCACAAGCACCATCGGCGGAAACGGCACCGCGCGCAACTCGGGCGCCAAATCGAGCGTAAAACTGAGCCGCCTCCCCATTCGCACCTTGAACAGCTGCAGGTACGCCTGCGCGAGTTCGAACTCATCGCCGAGCGTTGACGCAGTGCGCCGGACGCGCGGCAGCGCCGCCCGCAGATAGATCATCAGATTGTCGATCGCCTCGGCGCCGGCGTACGGCTGCTTGCGATAAAGCCGCCTGACGTTGGCCAGTGTGTTGAAGAGAAAATGCGGCTCGATTTGCGCGTGCAGCAGTTGCAGTTGCGCTGCGTCGGCCTGGCGCTCGAGTTCGCGCTGAGTGTCCTGCAGGCTGCGCGCGGCGTCATCGGCGCGCTGCGCATGCCGGTGCATAGCGCGTACGCCGAACACGAAGGCGCCGAGCAGCGGTAATCGCATCGATTGCCCTAGCATCGATAGAGGTGGCACCGACCCCCAGGCCCCCGAAAACCGCCACGAGAACAGCGTCACCAGAC
>JACCZX010000312.1 GCA_013695705.1 Burkholderiaceae bacterium
CGACGAGAAGGCGGCTTCCGCATACGGGCGAGCGATCGTCAAATTCTCGGCCATGCCGCTTATCGCAACTGCTCGCGAAGTTGTTTCAGCAGATCAGAGTGCACCTGCACGTTGACTTCCCGCTGCAGAATTTTCTCCGCGCCGGCAACTGCGAGTAATGCGACCTGTTCGCGCAGTTGATCCTTCGCGCTCGCCATCTGCTGCTCGATGTCGGCTTGCGCCGCGGCCTTTTCGCGCGCACCTTCGGTCCGTGCCGCGCCCTTGGCTTCCTCAACCATCTGGCTGGCGCGCTGCTCGGCCTGCAAAATAATCTGCGACGAGCGCTGACGTGCCTCGCCGACCGACACATCGGCCTGCTTCGACGCGTTTTCAAGCGTGACGCGGGCTTTCTCCGCATCGGCCAGTCCGGCGGTGATCTTTTTCTGCCGCTCGTCGATCGCGCGCGTGATCGGCGGCCATATGAACTTGACGCAAAACCAGATGAAGAGCGCGAACGTGATCGCCTGCGCGATCAGGGTCAGATTGATATTCATTGTTCGACGCGAACCTAGTTGAGCACCGTCAACAATGGGTTGGCAAAGGCGAAGAACATCGCGAGCCCTACGCCGATGATGAACGACGCGTCGATCAGGCCGAGCAATAGGAACACCTTGGCCTGCAATTGCGGCATCAATTCCGGCTGGCGCGCGGCGCCCTCAAGAAAACGGCTGCACATGATGCCGACGCCAACGCAGGCGCCGAGAGCGCCGAGCCCAATCATCAGGCCGATTCCGATGCTGGTGTACGCCTGAACCATTGCCAGCAATTGAAGCTTTTCCATAGTTATAGCCCTTCGTTTGAAATCAGTGATGTTCGTGCGCGATCGCGATGTAGACAACTGTCAGCATCATGAAAATGTAGGCCTGCAACGCCACGATCAGGATATGAAAGATCGACCAGCCAAGCGCGAGCACGATGCTTGCGACGGTGCCGACCAGGCCAGCACCCGCCATTGTCCACAGCAGCAGAAAAATGATCTCGCCCGCGTACATATTTCCGAACAACCGCAGCGAATGCGAAAGCGGCCGCGATATCAGCTCGACCAGATTGAAAAGAAGATTGGGAATCCACAGCAGCGGATTTTTGCCGAACGGCGTGCAGAACAATTCATACATCCAGCCGCCGAAGCCTTTAACGGCGATCGAGAAGTAAATCATCAGCAACCACACCGACAGCGCCAGCGCAAACGTGGTGTTTACATCCGCAGTCGGCACGTTGCGGAAATTTTCCTGACCCAGAACGTAATGATGAAACGCTGCCACCAGATCCACCGGCAAAAAATCCATCGAGTTCATCAACAGCACCCACAGGAACACAGTGAGTGCGGTAGCGGCGACGAATCGGTGCGAATCGCCGTGGTAGATGCCCTTCACTTGATCATCGACGAAATCGATCACGAGCTCAACGAACGCCTGGCGTCGTCCCGGCACGCCCGAGGTTGCGCCGCTGACCACCCAGCGCAAAAGCGCCAGCATCAGCACGCCGAGCAGCACCGACACGGCGATGGTGTCCCAGTGAAACGCCCAGAACCCCTCACCCGACGCGTTGAACGTCAGGTGGTGCGCGATGTAAGACGTCGGTGTCTGGTTCTCGGTAGCCACGAGTTAGGTTTCTTTAACAAAAAGTGCCATCGAAAATAGAATCGTCGTAATCGCGAAGGTGGCTATCAAACCAATCGCAACAACGTTCTTGTAAAGAACGAAAACCGCGGCCAGCCCGGCGACGATCAAAAACACCTTCAAACCCTCAGCGATCAGTGCACTTGTAACGGCCGTTGCTGCGTCATGCGCCGGCTTGCGTAATGCGAACCATGCCGCTGCCAATCCGCCGGTCATGCTGATCGCTCCGCCCAGCGCAGCTGAAATCGCGCCATGGGCGCCGGCCAGCGCACCCAGCGCGACGACACCCAACGCGGTGGCGAGTAGCTGCCACCTGAGCACCGTGCGGATCGGCCGGCTCAGCGCAAACGACATCGATTGACTAGACGGGAATTAATGCAAAGTCGAAAATAAAAAAGCTGCGCATTGTACTGCGGCGCTACAAACGCGGTCAAAGCGCGGCAGCCCGGGCACTCACTCAGTGTTTCAGCCGTGAGACGATGCCATCGAGCTGGTCGAGATTCGCGAATTGAATCGTCAACGACCCTTTGCCGCGTCCGTCAGCGTGCAGACGCACACTCGCGCCCAATGCGTCGGCGAGTTCATCTTCGAGCCGGACGATGTCGCGGCTGCGCGCTTGCGCTTTCTTCGATGTCTTGCGCGTCTTCGCCGCGCCGGCGCGCATCACCAGCGCCTCGGCGTCACGCACCGACAACTGCCCGGCAACGATTCGATTGCCGAGCTGAACCTGCTGCGCAGCGCTTAGCGACAGCAACGCCCGCGCGTGACCCATGTCGAGCTGTCCATCCAACACCATTTGCTGCACCGACGCCGCGAGATTGGTGAGTCGCAGCAGGTTGGAAGTGGCGCTGCGCGAGCGCCCGATCGCATGCGCGGCCTGCTCGTGCGTAAAGTGAAATTCGCGTATCAGGCGTTGCACCCCGTGCGCTTCCTCGATGGGATTGAGGTCCTCACGCTGGATGTTTTCGATCAGCGCCATCGCCAGCGCCGCTTCATCGGTTACCTGCTTGATGACGACCGGAATTTCGTGCAACCCCGCCATCGCAGCGGCCCGCACACGACGCTCGCCGGCGATGATCTCGTAGTCGTCACCGTCGTTAAGCCGGCGTACCAGTACGGGTTGGATGACGCCCTGCGCCTGGATTGATTCGGAAAGTTCACGCAGTGAATCAGCGTCCATTTTTGTTCGCGGTTGATACTTGCCCGGCCGCAGTCGTGCCAGCGGCAGCGCGCTCGGCGCAGAACTCGCCGATGCGCTCTGGCCGCCCAGCAGTGCGTCGAGGCCGCGACCCAGACCTTTGTTTCGCTTCATCGTGGTTGCCTGATCATAAAATGCCTTCTGCCTCGGACTGCGCGCGATACCAATAGGCGTAGCAGTCTTCAAATCCGAACTTTGAATACGCACGCCGCGCGGGCGCATTGCTCGCTTCGACCTGCAGATAGGCGGTCGTCGCGCCAGCATCGCGTGCTTGACGCAGCAGCTCGGCAACGATCGACGTTGCTACGCCTCTGTCACGATGAGACTGCGCTGTCACCATGCCGAAAATGCCCGCCAGTGCGCCGTCGATGGCGACGCTGCCGCACGCGACTGCATCCTCGCCATCGAACGCACCTACGTAAGAGCTGCCAATCGCTGATTGCGCATACCGATCGCGCTCTGCGCCGGTCTTGGCAGCGTCGAGTCCGTGCAATGCGCCGAACAGCTGGGCGAACCGCGCAACGTCCAGCAGCTGGATTGACGTGACTTTCGGAACGGCCCGCTCTGCTCTGGTGATGTCGAGTTTCATAACGCGGGTTTCGCCGACCGCAGCGAAGCCCGCGTCAGCCAATGCTGAGTCGAGGCGTGGCGGCTGCGCGAAAGGCGTAAGGCGAAAGATCAACGGTAAGCGTCGCTGCCGGTAAAACTCAGCGCAATGGGCAATTTTTCCGGCAGTCGGCAGCACGCCGCTGCCGATCGCATTCACGGACCTGGCGCGCCGCGCTTTGCCGGGCGAGTATCGCAAGATCCAGCCGTCATAAAAGATTTGCTGTTGCGGCTGCGCGACCGACAGCGCTGCACTTTCGATGCGCGCAGCAAGCGGTTCGCGGTTCTCACGCAGCGCCGGCGGAATCGACATCACATCGAACATGTGACTAAAGAGTACTAACGCGTTCGATCATTTCAGCCCCAAAGGCGATGTACGCCTGCGCGCCCTTGGATGCGCGATCGTATGCAACGCCCGGCAACCCGTAGCTCGGTGCCTCCGCCAACCGGACATTACGCGGAATGATGGTGCTGAACACCTTGTCGCCGAACTTCGCTTCAAGTTGTTCCGAGACCTGCTGCTGCAACGTCATGCGCGGATCAAACATCACACGCAGCAAACCAATGATGCGCAGGTCCGGATTCAGATGAGCGGCAACTCGTTGAATCGTGTTGACCAGATCGGCCAGGCCTTCGAGCGCAAAGTATTCGCATTGCATCGGAATGATGACGCCATGCGCTGCACACAGGCCGTTTAACGTCAGCAGCGACAGTGACGGCGGGCAATCGATCAGGATGAATTCGTATTGATCGCTCACCACGTCGAGTGCAACTTTCAGACGCGTCTCGCGGTGCTCGAGTTCGACCAACTCGACTTCCGCGCCTGCCAATTCGCGATTGGCGCCAAGCACGTCGTAGCCGCCGTGCTCAGCGTGTTGCCGCGCAGTCGCTACATCGGTCATTCCGAGCAGCACCTGGTAAACGCTGGTGGTCAGCGCGCGCTTGTCGATGCCGCTGCCCATCGTGCCGTTGCCCTGCGGATCCAGGTCGACGAGCAATACCCGCTGCTGGTGCGCCGCGATTCCCGCCGCCAGATTAATCGCCGTCGTGGTCTTGCCGACGCCCCCTTTCTGGTTGGCAATACAGAAAATGCGCGCCATTTATCTTTCGATCAGTTGCATCACGAGTAAGTGCCGCTCGGCTTGCAGCCCCGGCACGCGCAGCCTGATCGTTTCGACCACCCGCACGTCGGGCGCCAGTTTTAACTTGTTGAGCTCTTCGCTTTGCACCGCGCCCTTCATCGCGAACCACCCGCCGTGCCGCGCAAGCAGATGGCGAGTCAAACGGACAAACTCTTCGAGCGACGCGAACGCACGCGCAACAATCACTTCGTACGGCGAATCCGATTGCAACGCCTCGACCCGGCCGTGGTGGCATGTGACATTGTTCAATCCGAGTTCCAGCTTTACCTGATTCAAAAACGCGATCTTCTTCTGAACCTTGTCGATCAACGTCACTTGCATCTCGGGGGCCGCTATCGCTAGCGGGATCCCCGGCAATCCACCACCGGCACCGACATCGAGGACGCGAAGGGAACCCGCGGGAGTACGGCGCTGAATCTCGGGCACGATCGCTAGGGAATCAAGTAGATGGTGTGTCAATACCTGTGCGGGCGAGTCGATTGCAGTGAGGTTGTGCACGCTGTTCCATCGCAATAACAGCGCCGCGTACTGCGAAAGTGCGCTCGATTGCGACTCGTTTAGAGCCAACCCAAACTGAGACGCAGCGTCGGCGATCGTGGTCGCATCAATCGGCGCCGGGTCACGCGATCGAACCCTCTCCCGTTGCAGGCGTTTGGCTGCAATCACGCCGCCAGGCGGCCTTCGCTACTAGCTCGGCTCAGGCGCTTCAGATGCACCAACAGCAACGAAATCGCGGCCGGAGTAACGCCCGAGATACGCGAAGCCTGACCAATCGTTTCAGGGCGTTGCGCTAACAGTTTTTGCCGCACTTCGAACGAGAGCCCGCGCACTTCGGCGTAGTCCAGCGAAACCGGAAGGCGCGTCGTTTCGTGCGACTCTAGGCGTGCTACCTCGTCTTGCTGGCGCGCAATGTAGCCCGCATACTTGACCGAGATCTCAACCTGCTCGGCGACCGCGGCGTCGCTTACCGGCGGCCCACCGAGGTCAGTTCCGTCTGCAGCCCGCATTGTCGTAAGGGCGGCATAGCTAACGTCGGGCCGCTTTAACAGGTCGGTGAGCGCATACTCCCGTTCAAGCGGCTTACCCAGCACCCGTTCTGCTTCACCAACTTCAAGTAAGCGAGCGTTCACCCACGTCGAATTCAAGCGCTGCAATTCGCGTGCAACCGAATCGCGCTTTTGGGAAAATGCATCCCAGCGAATGTCATCGACGCAGCCCAGAGCGCGACCGATTTCGGTCAGGCGGGTGTCGGCGTTGTCTTCGCGTAGAGATAAGCGATACTCGGCACGGCTGGTGAACATTCGATAAGGCTCCGCCACTCCGCGCGTGATTAGGTCGTCGACCAGAACTCCCAAGTAAGCCTGGTTGCGCGCCGGACACCATGCCGCGCGGTCGCGTGCCTTCAATGCGGCGTTAATACCGGCCAGCAACCCTTGCGCTGCGGCCTCTTCGTAACCGGTGGTGCCATTGATCTGTCCGGCGAAGTACAACCCTTCAATGGCCTTGGTTTCGAGCGAAGCTTTCAGCGCCCGCGGGTCGTAGTAGTCGTACTCGATTGCATAACCAGGCCGAACGATGTGCGCTCGCTGCAGACCGTTAATTGAGCGGACAACTGCAAGTTGCACATCGAACGGCAGCGATGTCGAGATGCCATTCGGATAGACCTCGTGAGTATCGAGCCCTTCTGGCTCGAGGAAAATTTGGTGGCTCGCCTTGTCGGCAAACCGGTGGATCTTGTCCTCGATCGACGGGCAATAGCGAGGCCCCACGCCTTCGATGACACCGGCGTACATCGGCGAGCGGTCAAGATTGGCGCGGATTACGTCGTGCGTCTTCGCGTTGGTGTGGGTGATCCAGCACGGCAACTGCTGCGGATGCTGTGCCGGCGATCCGAGAAAGGAGAACACCGGAATGGGATCCGATTCGCCGGGCTGTCGCTGGCACGCCGCGTAATCGATCGACCGCCCATCGAGCCGCGGCGGCGTGCCGGTTTTCAGGCGGCCTTGTGGCAGCTGCAGCTCTTTTAACCGCGCCGCGAGCGACAGTGAGGCAGGATCCCCGGCCCGCCCGGCCGCGTAGTGCTGCATGCCGATATGAATCAGACCGTTCAAGAATGTGCCGGCGGTCAGGACAACGGTGGCGCCGTGAAAGCGAATCCCCGACTGTGTGACGGCCCCGACAACCCGCGCTCCGTGCAGTATCAGATCGTCGACCGGTTGCTGGAATAGAGACAAATTGGGCTGATTTTCGAGGCGGCGTCGAATTGCATTCCGATACAGCACCCGATCTGCCTGCACCCGCGTGGCGCGTACCGCCGGGCCTTTTGAGCGATTCAGAATGCGGAACTGAATCCCCGCCTCATCCGCCGCGGCTGCCATGGATCCTCCGAGCGCATCGATCTCCTTAACCAAGTGTCCTTTGCCGATGCCGCCGATCGACGGATTGCACGACATTTGCCCCAGAGTTTCCAGGCTGTGAGTTAGTAACAGCGTCGCCCGGCCCATGCGCGCAGCCACCAACGCCGCCTCGGTGCCGGCGTGACCGCCACCCACCACAATCACGTCAAAATGTTCGGGAAACTTCATTGAAAGAGGCTCGGGGATTCCGTGCACGCGTCAACGCTGCGCCAATGTAACTGTGCAACGACACGGGCCCGCGAGTATACGGGCAGGTTTCACGTGGAACAGCGGCGCGAGACGGGCGGGCCGTCCACGTGTTCCACGTGAAACAGAGATAACAGCTACTGACTGAAGCGGGGTTCGAGCGCGGTTCCGCGCACACGTAGACTGACAGGTGCCTGCACGCGCTGCGCGCCGAGCTCAACACGGACTCCGCCGGCCAGCGCCAAGTCAGGCGCGACCGTGAAGTCGCCCCGAGCTGCCATGGCCCCCGCTCGGCCGCCAGTATCCTCAAAGCGCACGCCGTTGGACGACGCAGCCATCAGGCCGTTGAATTCGGTGAACCGCGTAATACCAGCGGCCATAGCACCTTGCGACGCAGCCAACCCCAGATTAATTCCGTTCAACGTCGCCCAACGGATCTGAAACGGACCGCCGATGGCGCTACGCGCTATCGCGTCATCCAGCGTCGGACCGCGCCCCGTGATCGTCAGATTCATCGTCGCCGTACCTTGAACCGCGGTGGGCGGTCCCTCGCCCACGGCAACCTGCGTTGCGGGGCCGGCGCCTGGCCGCAGAGTTTGAAGTACGGCTTCAACGTCGATATTGGAAGCGCCAGCGATTCCAGTGATCGCCCATTCAACGTCGGACGCCGCATAAACGGTGCCACTGGTCATACCGAAAAACCCCGCCAGCGTGAAGTCCGAGACCTCGATTACGTTGTCGTAGATGCGGCCGGTTGCCTGGACTTCGTTCCACCTAACGCGCGGACCAAACGGCGGCATCCAGCGATCGGCGTTAAGCCGGAAATCGATGGTTTCGCGGCCGTCGACCAAGCGTCCTGGTCTGAAAGTCCATTGCACTGCCCCCTCGGCATCGTGCGGGCGCAACACTAGCGCTCCGAAAGTGCCATCTCCGGTGCGGCGCAATACACCTTCAAACGCGTCCGGAAACAGGCGCGACTCGCCGATTCGGACCGATGCGAAACGTATTGTCGAGATCTTGCTCGGCAGCTCACGCGCGCCGCCTGGCAACGTGCGGACGATGTACGCGGCCTGCGCGGGTGTAACGCTCATCGGCGCAATCAGCGCCTCGCTCCATACCCAGTTGCCGCCTCGAATCGCGCTCCACAAATCTCGCCAATTGATCAAAAGTGAAACCTCGTCCGCCTGGAACTGGCCACCAGCGTCGATGCCGCGTACGGTTAGCCGCGGCGTCGGTGAAAAGCGAAAGTCGGTCGAGGCAACCTGCACCGGCCGCTTGAATACGGCAGTCAACCGCTCTGCGACACGAGATGCCGATGTTTCTTCGCGCAGCGGGGCGAGGGTGGCGTAAACACCCGCGCCAATAACGGCAATCACCGCCACCATTAATAGACGCTTCATCCATATGCGCAGGATGTCACGGCGCCTACCATCGGAGTACTCCACCGCCTCTGCGCGGTCGCGCTCTTCCTGCAAGTCCAGCCGATCGGGGACGTTGACGGTAGTAATGGCCCAGTGGGTCGAGACGCCGTTCAACCCCTGGCTCGTGGTCGCCGCGCGCGCCTTCGACCTCGCTTTGTGTGAGCGCCCACTAGCGCCACGGCGCTTTATTTCGCGTTGTTCTTGCGATGGTGCCGGATGTGCGACCGAGCCTATGACAGTGGCCTCGCGTGTCAACTGCGCCGCGGCTCTCTCAACACTGGCGCGTACCATTTCGGCAGCCACCGCCTCGTCCGAATCACCAAATACGGTTACGGGGTCAAGGTCGGTTTGTTCCAGGA